>VGDJ01000075.1 GCA_016869775.1 Alphaproteobacteria bacterium | reverse complement strand
GTCACTCACCCTCCGGTTCAGGAATATTAACCTGATTGCCATCGACTACGCCTTTCGGCCTCGCCTTAGGATTCGACTAACCCTGCTCAGATTAACTTTAAGCAGGAAACCTTGGATTTTCGGCGAACGAGTTTTTCACTCGTTTTATCGTTACTCATGTCGGCATTCTCACTTGTGATACCTCCAGCAAACCTGACGGTTCACCTTCACAGGCTTACACAACGCTCTGCTACCACTCTATGGCACCATGCCATAGAATCCATGTCTTCGGTATATCACTTTAGCCCCGTTACATTTTCGGCGCAAAAAGGCTTATTTAGACCAGTGAGCTATTACGCTTTCTTTAAAGGATGGCTGCTTCTAAGCCAACCTCCTGGTTGTTTTGGCCTCTTCACTTCCTTTCCCACTTAGTGATAATTTAGGGACCTTAGACGATGGTCTGGGCTGTTTCCCTCTCGACAACGGACCTTAGCACCCGCTGTCTGCCTGCCATATTGTACTTGTTGGTATTTGGAGTTTGTTAAGGTTTGGTAAGTCTTTTGGACCCCCTAGCCTTGACAGTGCTCTACCCCCAACAGTAATGATATGACGCCCTACCTAAATAGATTTCGCAGAGAACCAGCTATATCTAGATTTGTTTAGCCTTTCACCCCTAATCACAGCTCATCACAAACTTTTGCAACAGTTACGTGTTCGGTCCTCCAGTAGGTGTTACCCTACCTTCAACCTGGCCATGACTAGCTCATCTAGTTTCGGGTCTAATTCGCTGTACTAAATCGCCCTGTTAGGACTCGCTTTCGCTACGCCTCCACCTAATGGCTTAAGCTTGCACAACAAAATTAACTCGCCGACCCATTATACAAAAGGTACGCCATCACCGGCAAACCGGCTCTGACTGCTTGTAGGCATTCGATTTCAGTATCTATTTCACTCCCCTTATCGGGGTTCTTTTCACCTTTCCCTCACGGTACTTGTTCACTATCGGTCATAAAGGAGTACTTAGGCTTGGATGAACTGGTCCACCCTCGGAATTAAATCCACTTCAGACAGGATTTCACGTGTCCCGCCCTACTCTAGCTTTAAAGTTTGTATCTATTTATACGGGACTATCACCCACTATGGTCAACATTTCCAGGTTGTTCTAATTTACAAACTCTAAAGACTGGCCTGATCCGCGTTCGCTCGTCACTACTAACGGAGTCTCTATTGATGTCCTTTCCTCTAGGTACTTAGATATTTCAGTTCCCTAGGTATGTCTTCTTTGACCTATTTATTGAGTCAAAGATGCTTTCTAAAAGAAAGCGGGTTCCCCCATTCGGAAATCCTCGGATCAAAGCTTATTGGCAGCTACCCGAGGCTTATCGCAGCCTGTCACGTCCTTCATCGTCTCTTTATGCCAAGGCATCCATCAAATGCCCTTATTTTGCTTAATTTCTAAATCTATGTGCAGAAGTAAATCTACATCAAAGAAGTTGAGTAAAGATATAAGGTTTATCTTGAGATTTTATTGAATTTTGCATTATCGATTTAACTCGAAATGCGGTATTCTCTAACTATCAAATATTCACGATTTTATGTTTTTATACATAATAAAATGCAATAAAAACACCTTTTAAGTTTGTTAACTGATAAATGAATTTATAAAGCTAAAAAATTTAGAAGGCCGATAATTATGTTTTCATTTTTTTATATGTCAAGCATTTAAATGTTTTTTTCTTAAAACGGATTTGCACTTTTTTTTGCACCGAGTTTAAGGACATGATTTGCAGAACTTTTGAAGATTTATAGAAATTTTTTTTACGAATTTTTTTAAATAAATTTTGATGATTTTACAAAAAAAAATTACAAAATTTTTTTATAATTTTTTTTAACCTTTTGCGTAAAAATTTCTTCTTATTTTTAAATAAATTTGATGATTTTGATAGCATTAAAATTATTTCTTGATGCCAATTTCTTGCTTAAACTTGGCTTAGCCTCCAAAAATATTATTTGTTAAAACCAATTTTACTTGAATCAAAATAATAATTAACTTCACACCTCTCGACCTCAAGATAATCATTGCATTTCTCAGATTTAGAACAGCTTATTAGATCAATATTTTTATCATTAAAACATCGTGACTTTAAATTTTTTTTATCCTCAGTGCCTAACTTATTAGTCTCATCAATTAGTCCATTTATCTGCAGGGTGTTTAGATTTAAATTTTTATCAGCACTGTAATATTCAGAAAATAAATAGTTTTGATCTTTAACAGAAAATCCTTCTGAACCATAATTTTCAAGTATTTGCATAGTGCATTTAATTTTTTTATTACACTGTTTTTTTGTAAAATCTCTTTCGATTGCCTCTATATCTTCACCCATTTTACATAAATTTAAATTTTGTATTGGACGATATTCTTTATTGGGTGTTTTAAAAATCGTGTAAAAAACTTTAGGCTGATATTTTTCAACAAATATTTTACCTTCGATCAAACCTTTGAAATTAGCCTTATCAGAGTATAAGAAATTTTTTTCATCAATTTCGTTGGTTTTATATAGAGCATGATAAGCATAAAGCTTATCAACGTACTGACACTTATTTTCAATTTTTACTTCATTGTTTAAATCGCCTTTTAAGACCATTAATTCATTAACTAGGCCATTTTTAATAACTACAAATATTTTATTGTTATTTTTGGAATATAATAAAAACTCACCATCTTGCACTTTTAGAAAAACTTTGTCTTTTTTAGCACCCTCAAAATATTGCTCAGCAATCACTTTGTGATTAAATATTGTTAAAAGAGTATAGTGAAAATACGGCTCTTGAAAAAAACTATCTCCACGAAAACACTCCGAACCAGTTAGTCGATCGCAATTATCTTTTAACTCAGCTTCAATCAAATAATTTCCAGCCACTTCTTGATAATTTTGGCCATTATTATTTTTTAAATTTTTAAGATCTTCATCGACATTTAAGGATTTTTCAGACTCATTTTTCGAAACATCCTCGAGCTTTTGAGTATCATTTTTATTTGGATAAACTCTCTTAACAATTTTTTTGCCAATAGTTTTTTTGGATTTTTTAGAAAGAGTTTTTTTGGATTTTTTTTGAGAAAATTTTTGAGATTTTTTTCGAAAGGATTTTTTTTGTTGTATCTGATTTTTTATTGTATTTTTTTTTGATTCAACCGGAATTAAATTTTCTGATTCGACTGAATTAGAAACATTTTGAGCATTTACCGAGCAAGATACAAAAAAAATAAAAATCGTCAAAAATAAATTCTTAGTAATTCGAAATAATGGCATAAATAGTTGATAAATAAGGGGTTGATATTGATTTTGATTTTGCGAAATTAATGGCGTTACCGAGAATGGCTTCAATTTCCATTGGTCTCCCAGCTTCATAGTCTAGGAGCATACTAGTTTTATAAGATTTCATTTTTTGAGTAGCAACTATATTTTTTTCAATGATATCGTCGGGCAACTTGCAATTATCAGCTTCGGCCAATAAACAAATTTCTTTCATAATATTTTTAGTCAAATCATACGCTAATTCATTTGCTAAAATTTGATCAGTCGATTTAGCGCCGAGAATAACAGAAAGCGGATTAAAGGCTCCATTCCATACAAGTTTTTTCCATCTATCTAAAAAAATATTTTCACTTACCTCAATTTCAATCCCAGACTCTTGCCACAATTTTGCAAGATAATTGCAACTTTCCAAAGACTTACCGTTGCAATTACCAATAACCAATTTTCCATAATCTTGATGATTAATAATGTTTGCCGATTCTCTACTGACACAAACAAAAGCCAAGGCACTAATTATTTCATTATGACTAAAATTTTTTATAATATTTTTTTCAATGTGAATGCCATTTTGTATTAAAATAATTTTAGTGTTTTTATTTATAATACTGGTTGTAATCCCAACAATATCAACATCTGGTAAGACCTTAGTGGCGATTAAAATGAAATCAATTTCATCATCGAGTTGATCAAGTTTATTAATAATTTTGTGTGGATAAAAATTAAAATCACCGTCACAACTCTTGATATGAATACCTTTTTCACGAATTAATTCAGCATTCGATCGACACCATAAAATAACTTGCAATCCACTTAAAGATAATTTTGAGCTATAAAAAATTCCAATAGCACCAGCACCAATTACTAAAATTTTTTGTTTATTTTTTTGTTTATTTTGCATTGCATAATAAATTATTTTTTTGAATTAGGTTAAATTATTTACAAATAACAAATAATATTTATAAATTATCTACGACCTACTCTTATAAGGTTATATATATTATCATAGCTCCTATTTGTTTTATAAATTTTATTATTTTTTTTATTTTGCAACAGTTTAAAAAAGTTTAAATAATTTATAAAATTTACTCTTGTTTATAAATAATTTTAGATTTTGAATTTGGAAAAATTTTCAAAATTTAATCAAAAAAAATATGTCACAACTACAAACCAAAATCCAATCAATTAAATCGCTTGTTTCAAAGCATCAAAGAAATATAAAATTCATTAATAACTTTAAAAATTCATTAAGAGATTTTGTTAATTTTTTTGGGCAAGAATTTTTCAAAGATAATTATAGAAATGATTTTTTTGACAATAAAAAATCAGAAATATTTTTAACCAAATTTTTGAAAACAAAATTTTCAAATAAAGTTACCCCCAAAATTAACAACAATTCACTCCTTGATCTCTTAACTAAAGAACCTAGAAATTTATAAATTTCGTATATTAATTTTTTGCATCGATTGTTGATATTGCGCAGGAATTAAGTCTTGAGAAGTTGCACTGAAGAAACTTTGCAAATTTGTTTGCAATATTTCATCAAATAGATGAATTTTTCTTTGATTATCTAGGTGCGAAATTATCTCATCAAAAATTAAAATAGTTGGATAATTCTTGTAATTGGCTGAAATCTTTGCTCGCGCTAAACTAATCGAAATCATCATAGCTTTTTGTTCGCCCGTTGAGGATCTGGTTGCCAAACATTTTTTATCACTAAAAATTGCATCAAAATCAGCGCGATGAACTCCGAAATCGGTACGAAAATTTTCTAAGTCATTTTGACGATTTATTTGCAATTTATCTCGGTACAAATTCTCGATTTTTAATGCCGAATTATTATGAATTTCATTTTCCACCTCACCTTTTACTAAAAGTTTAGTTTTTGGAAAGTTTGATACAAAAGATTCTATAGCTTTATTAAAAAATTCTATCGCTTCAATTCTCGCGAAAGCTATGGCAATTCCAATTTCGGCAATTTTATGCTCAACGATATTAAGCCACTTTTCTCCCGCTGGTTGGTTGCGATATTTTTGTAAAATTAGCAACCTTTCTTTTAATAATTTTTGATAATCGTTTAATCGATTTTGATGATTTAAATCAAGGTCACACACAATTTTATCGAGATAATCACGACGATAAGATTTGCCCAATATGAATAGTTGCTCGATTTGAGGAGTTAGAAAAATAAAATTTATTAAGTAATTTTTTAAATCCGATTGGCGCTTGGTCGAAGCTATTTCGCCATTAAATTCATAGGTTTTTTTGCGAATTTTTTTATCGTATTTTATTACGATATTGTCGATGTAATCGTGATTTTTTAATTCGGAGTAAATACTAAAATTAGAAAATGTGGCTGAAGAATTATTGGTATTTGACAACTGCACCATTTCCTCAAGATCATCGCCACGAAGACTGGAATTTCGGCCAAGAACGCTTATGGCTTCAAGAGCATTAGTTTTTCCAACCCCATTATCACCATAAAACAGAACTTGGTTCGATTCAAAATCGAATTTCTTATAATCAAAATTACGAAAATTATTTAGAACCAGTTTTGTAATTAAAATGGCCATTATTTAGAACTAAACGCGAACCGGCATCAAGACGTAAACCGAACTCATCTCTTGCGCCTCGATTAATGCTGGAGACATGCCATCTCTAAATCGAATCATAAGCTCTTCTTTGTCGATTTGACTAATTATATCAAGCATGTATCGAGAATTAAAGCCAGTTTCAATTCTA
>VGDJ01000074.1 GCA_016869775.1 Alphaproteobacteria bacterium | reverse complement strand
TTTTAAGTGTTAGTTTTATTTTTAAAATCTTAGGTTGAATCTTTATTAAAAATTCTTAAAAATTTACCTCGGTGAGGGCGGGCGATTTGCCTTTTTAGAGGGTCAGATTTGAAAGAAAGCATCCCAAGATTGGTTGAGTCGGGTCGCCCTCACTTTTATCAAATTTTAATTTGTTATACTTTACTTAAGTTTAACAAAATTAAAGTTTTCAAATTCTTAATTTCTCAAATTTTCAGTTCTTAATCAAAAGTTTTTCTTGAGATGTCATCTTATCTGGTTCTTGCGCGCAAATATCGTCCTCAAAATTTTAGTGAGTTAGTTGGTCAAGAAGTCTTAGTAAAAACTTTAACTAATGCTATAAAAAATAATCGTTTACATCATGCCTATATTTTGCATGGGATTCGTGGCGTCGGCAAAACAACTACCGCGAGAATTATTGCCAAAACTCTCAATTGCTTAAATGATGAAACGCGTTTTAACGGTGAGGCGTGCGGTACTTGTAAAAATTGCGTAGCTATTTCTAATTCGCACCATCAAGATGTTTTTGAAATTGATGCAGCGAGCAGAACTGGAGTTGGAGATGTTAGAGAAATCATTGATTCAGTTGCTTATGCACCTGTTGAGGCGCGTTATAAAATTTATATTATTGATGAGTTTCATATGATGAGCGATAGCGCATTCAATGCTCTTTTGAAAACTCTCGAAGAACCCCCCGTTAATGTTAAATTTATTTTTGCAACCACTGAAATTCGTGAAGTTCCGCAAACAATTTTATCAAGATGTCAAAGATTTAATCTTCGAAGACTTGATGAGAGCGAAATAATCGATCATTTAAAAAATATTTTGTTGAAAGAAGGTTTTGAAGCCGAAGAGCAAGCTTTGAATCTAATCGCCAAATCATCAGAGGGTTCAGTGCGCGATGCGTTATCGATCCTTGATCAAGCCCTCGCTAACAATAATCATCAAAATTTTTTGCCTAGTTTGGTAATTGAACAAATGTTGGGATTGTCAGATAGATTTGCGATAATTGAGCTTCTTGAAAATTTTTTAAAAGGTGACGTCAAGATGGCCCACAAAAATTTTGCTAATATTTTTCAAAATTCTTCAGATGTCGAACAAGTTGGCAAAGATTTATTAGAATTAATTCACAAAATTTTGTCGATAAAACTAATTAATGATTATCAAATTGATGCTTTCTCAAAAAGTCAATTCGATAAACTCAAATATATCGCCGAAAATACTGATATTTCTGACTTGATTAGAATTTGGCAACTTATTTCAAAATCTATGTCCGATATAAGCAATTCAAGTTCTAGCAAAATGTATTTTGAAATGCTGATAATCAGAATTTGTCACTTAATTGCTATTCCTGATTTGAAGCAAGTTTTAATCAATATTCACCAAAAAAAATCATCGATTTCTTCGACAACTAATTCAGAAAATATTGAAATTGACTCCCAAGAACTTCACAAACCTAACGATTTAAAAATTGCAGATAATTCTGAATTAATTGCTCAGATTTTAAAAAATTTTGAGGGTTCGCGTATTGTTTGATTGTTAATGAACTAAATTTTAAAAAATAATCCTAAAAAATTAATTTTGGATTGAGTTTATTATTTCAATCTTTAATTTTTTGAGGCTTTATTTAAGCTTCTTTTCAAAAGAAATATCCTTGAATTATATCCCTTTCAAATATGACAGATAATAAAATCAAAATTTTGTGCGTTGAAGATGAAATTGATATCCGCTCAAATATTTCCGATATACTAAGAGATGAGGGCTATGAGGTTGTTGAGGCTGGAAATGGATATGAGGGTTACGAAGTTTTTGTCAGAGAAAGGCCTGATTTAATTATATCCGATATTATGATGCCAGAGCTTGATGGATATGGTTTGCTAAAACTAGTGAGAGAAACATCGGGTTTAAAACAATCCGCTGTGCCGTTTTTGTTTTTAACGGCCTTAGGCCAAAAGGAGAGTGTTCTCAAAGGTGTTAATTTAAGTGCCAATGATTATCTAATAAAGCCAATTGATTTTGATCTTTTAATCGCCAAAGTTAAAGAAAAAACAACTAACCAAATTAGAGTTGAAAACATTCATCAAGGTCAAATTAGTAATTTAAAAAATCAAATCTCTGTTGCTTTACCAAAGGATGTTTTTTCGTATCTAGATAATATCACCGCTATTGCTTCTAAGCTTAAAGATGAGCCGTTTGGTCCATTACCGCACCGAGCATATCTCGATGAAATTAAAAAAATTTATTTAAATTGTTTAAACCTCAGAACTGCAATCAATAACAACCTAGATCACGACGCGATTGATTTTAAACTCAATGCTCAAGAAGAAATAATTAGTCTTGGAATATTTTTTGAAGAATTTATTAATAATATCGACTCAAGATTGGCAGATAAAATAGTGTTGACCAATATTCACAATATAAATCTGTTACCCAACATTAAAATTGATAGAATTATACTCACCGAAGCTATTGGTTTAACAATTTACGAGATGTTGAAAGTTGATGCTAAGTCTAAAATTATGATTAGTGCCATGACTGATCATTTAAAACAAATAGTTATTATTTTTTATCTTGAAGGAAGCGATGAGACTGACATTAAAAATAGCTTTAAATCCTCAAAAATTTCTAAAACTCTTGATAAACAAAATTGTCGATTTGAGATATTGGATAATAAAAAGAACACCGCTATCATAACTGTTCCAGAATATAGATTGGTTTAATTTGATTGATAAAAACCTTCAAACTAATGTTTGCCAATTTTTTTTTGCGAATAGTATTTTGTAAATTCCAACTATGATTAAAAAAACACCAAAAATTTCTCACAAAAATCATCAAAAAAATAAAAAAAAACTCCCATTATTCTTCAAAATATTGCTTTCGGTAGCTATTTTTTTTGGTTTGGTTTTGTTTTATTTTATTGTTTTGGTATCAAGCTCTCCTCGTTCGATTGATTTTGTAACCAATAAAATCCAAAAAAATCTTGATTCAAATTTTCAAAATCGCGTTAAAATCTCTCAAACATTAGTAAAGTTTACAACCTACGGAAGCTTTAGAATTGAAGTTCAAGACATTAAAATTTCTTACAAAGACATCAAATCTGATTCTGAGAGTAAATCTGTTGAAACTGTTAAATATTTTTATATCCCCAGAATTGAAGCTGAATTTTCATTATTTGATTTAATCTTACTAAAATTTAATCCAAATAAAATTAAAATTTTTAAACCGGAGATCTTGGTAGAAAATACCGATGAATTAAATAATTTTTTAAAAAATAATCCCCAAAATAACGATTCTTCAACTGATACTAATCAACAAATTAGGGTCTTGCTAGAATTTTTATCCTCCTTTAGAAAAAACAAAAATCCAATTGAAAATTTTGAAATTGAAGATGCTAAAATCATTTTTCAAACTCCTAAAATTAACTCTGAATTGATAATAAAAAACGCTAAAATCTCAACCAAAATTAATCGCGATGCCCTAGATATTTTTATGCAAGGTCAAATTTATTTTACTAGCAATGCTTCTGATTTCAAAATCGATTCAAACTGCAAATTGTCAAATTTTAATGGGTTAAAATGCGATATTAATATTTTTAATTTTGTTCCAAAATCGATAGCGATATTTCATCCCATTCTTGATGATTTAAAAAATATTGATACTACTCTTAATGGGTCATTGAACCTTGAAATTAATGGCGAAAAGTCTCTTAACAATTTAAGTTTTAATCTTAGAGCTGATAAAGGAAGTTTTGAATTTAAAAATTTTTTTAAAGATAAAATTGATTTTCGCCAAATGAAAATTATTGGTGATTTCGATGGGGTAAAAAAAATCCTAAAACTAAAAAATGTTAACAGTGCCTTGATTAGTAATATTGCTAATCAAACTGAAATTCTAAATCCTCAGTTGGATCTGGGTTTAACAGTGTCAATCCTTGAAAATCAAAAAGCACAATATGATTTTGAGATTGGTTTAGAAAATGTTTTGACGAATGAAATTGATAGATTCTGGCCAATTACCTTATCTCAAAATGGCGTTAGGGATTGGGTAGTAAATCATATTAATAACGGTGTAATTAAAAAAGCTTATACAAAGTTTTCAATCCTTGAAGATAGTCTGGAATCAAATCTCGAAAACATAAATGCCCAATTGGATTTTGAAAATATTGATTTGAATTACGATCAAAATTTTCCTGAAATTACTAATTTATTTGGTATCGCAGTTTTTTCTAAAAATGATATGAAAATTTTTATAAATTCGGGGAATGTTTTAAAAAGTCAAATTTATGAATCCGAAGTTTCAATTGATGATTTTAATATGCCTATCAATATTTTAAGAATCATCGGAAATGTCTCTGGGGGCGCTCAAGATGGACTAAAGCATGCCTCAAACAACACTGAATTTCAGGGGGAAATCGATAAATATTTAAATGGTTCAGCAAAAAGTTCTTTTGAAATTATGATTCCTCTTGTCGATAAAATTGCCCTTAAGGACACTTTTATCGGAGTAAAATCAAATCTTTTTGGGATCAATAATAATTTTATTAAAGGCGATTTGATAATCTCCACCAAGAAAGATTTGGGATCCAATGTTTTTAACACCCTGATCGATCTAAAAAACTGCTCGATCGACAACAAAGAATTAAAAATTTTTAAAAAAAATCTTGAAGATGGTCAATTATCGTTTGGTGTTGATGTTGGCGATAAATCTTTGGCTTTTAAAAATATATTTTATACTAATTTTATTCCAAAAAATATCAAAAATATTGCCAAAAATAATAAAAAAATCGAAGCCAATTTAGAGTTTTCTTACGAACCATTTAATTTAATAAAACTCAATATTAACAATCAAAATATCGGCAAAAATAATTACAATTTAAGCTATCTTTTTGATAATAATAAATCTGATTTATTTTTATCTTTACGAGGCAAAAATCTTGATGCTTCCAGTCTTATTGGTTCTAAAATTTTTATCAATAATTCAAAAAATTCTGCCAAAAACATTAAAATAAATATTGGTTTAAATAATCTTGAGTTAGCCAATAAAAAACAGCTTAATAACGTTAATTTGAATTTAGTTTGTGTTCAAAAAATTTGTAATTCGGGAAGTTTAAGTGCGGTTATTTCTAAACAAAAAAAAAGCTCCAAAAATATCAATTTTAAAATCGTAAAAAATGGCAAAAAAGACGAATATTTGATCGAAGGTCAAATCCAAGATTTAGGTTTTATGACCGAGAGCCTTGGGATTTCAAACCTTGTTTCGGGTGGCGTTGGTAAAATAAATGTTTTGCAAAGTATTGTTGATCAAAAATTGGTTCTAAGTGGAAATATGAATGTTTCGAGCGATATTACAATTTTTGAAAGTGAGGCAGTTAAAAAATTATCTAGCAATAATTTATTTTCTCAAATAAGGGATAAAATATTTTCGAGCGAAAAAACCACCTTCAGTTCTGTGGTTGTTGATTTTGTAGTTAAAGATTCAGATTTAATTTTAAAATCATTAATCGCTAATAATTTTAAAATTGGCATTACCGCCAAGGGCAAAATTAATCTCAAAGATAATTCCGCCGAAATCAAGGGTATGATAGTCCCGGGATATATTATAAATAGCTTATTTGGTCTTGGAAAAATTCCGGTTCTTGGCAACGTAATTAGTGGAGTTTTAACGGGAGGTGAGGGTGGTGGAATTTTTAGTATTCGTTATGAATATCTAAAAACCGCTAATGATAAAGAAGGTAAATTTTCAACAAACAAGGTTTCGGCCTTTGTGCCATCTTCGATATCGAGTTTGTTTGATTAAGCCTAAATAAGAAAAAATAAAATTAATTTATTTTTTGAACTCCTTCATTTCCCAACCTGAATTGTTTTTGTAAACCATCATATATTTATTTTTTTGGAATTCTGACTTAATTAAAAATGAGTTATTTTCTTTCCATGAATCAAATTCAAAGTCGAGAAGATGTTTTTTATAAACAGATTTAATTTCGTGGGGATAAATTTCAAAAATTTCTATTCCATTAAGATCAAAAGCATCGGATTGAAAAGAAATCAAATATTTTTTATCAGGACTAATAATCGGGTAGGAGCTAGCTTGGGCCAGTTTTTTGCCAGTAACATCATCAATCAATAATACACTATCTTCCTCCATAGTTTTTATATTGACCAAATAGAAACCTAAATCTTTTCTATATCCCCAGAAATAAGGATATTCAAACAAAGAGGCATCGCCATATT
>VGDJ01000073.1 GCA_016869775.1 Alphaproteobacteria bacterium | reverse complement strand
TAGGTGCTAATACTGAACGCTTAACAAATTTAATGGGTATAGTTAATTTAGGGATAAGTAATTTAACACCAACTACTCTAGAATTAATTAAACAGTTTACAAATAAGGAAATAATTGCTTCTCGTGATAAAGAATTAGTAGCAAATAAAATTCATAAACAACAGCAAGAATTTTATAATGGCTTCGAAAAATCAAGATCTGATTATGAAAAATCATTACCTTTAGGATCAGAATCCTTGGCAAAATCTTCTTCATTACAACATCAATTAAGACAAAAAATCTTTGCTGATGATAATCTAAGAAATTACTATCAAAATTTAAAAGAAGAATTAACCAATAATTTACTATTTTTAAAATTTACACTTTTTGCTGTTCAACATTTTTCTTCTCCAGCCTTAAATGGACAAAAAATAACTAGACAAGAAATAATTTCTACAGCTCTTGCTTATGCTGTAGATAAAGATAAAACTGGATTAACAACTTATCCACTTGCTGATGTTTTAAAAAGTAATTTAGACAGTAAAGATCAAAAAATTATAACAAAATTAAACTCAATTTCTCGCAAAGATTCAAAATATTTAATTGAATTAGCTGATAATTTGGCTTTAGAAATGACAAATCAAAAATCTCTAGAAATTGATCAAAAAATTATTTATTCACCTGATCAAACAACTCATGACCAAATTATTAATGTTGTTGATGATTTGAGAACAAGATCTGAATCACAAATTGGAAAATTATCATCAACTCGAGAATTATCATCATTTCAACTCAGATCAAAAGCATCTCAACAATTTGATAGTTTTAAATCTCAAGAAGCTCCAATAAAACAAAAACCATTAGTAAATGTAGAAGAATATAGTGATCAACAATTGCAATTACATCTAAAAAAAATGGCA
Source organism: Alphaproteobacteria bacterium (assembly GCA_016869775.1). Classification (GTDB taxonomy): domain Bacteria; phylum Pseudomonadota; class Alphaproteobacteria; order Rickettsiales; family UBA1997; genus CAILUF01. The sequence continues at coordinate 5,354 of VGDJ01000073.1, read as the reverse complement.
ATTTTTGATACAAAAAACATTTTAGATAATTTTTGTAAAGAAGGTATAGGAGAATATTCAGCAGCCGCAACTACATCAGAAATTGCATCTAATATTGCTAGACAAGTTTTAGGAGAATTAAGAGCGCCAACTACACAGCCAAAATATCCAAATTCAGAAGATAGGGAAGGAATGCGACGTCGAAGGTAATAATGGTTATTATTATACCATTTTAACAAATTTTTACTTTTTTATACACTAGGCACTGTTAACAAAGGTTTTAAACTTATACCAAATCAATATCTTTAAAAGTTTTAAAAAAAATTAAAATTCTAACTTCATCTCTAACTTCATCTTTTTGGCTAAAAATCTTCAAAATTTTAATAGTCGTGCCTAAACGGCCGTGTCGTCGCCTTAAGGCGCGACTGGCAAAAATCACGAGCGTCGCCTTAAGGCGCGACTGGCAAAAATATTTTGTTATAATTTTATTTAAAGATAGGATTTGGTATAACCTTGATGATTGATGATTTTTGTGTTAGCTATATCGGGCAAAATAATTCCAATCCTTGGTTTGATCATGGGCAAATTTTGCTTGATGAAATTATCAAAATTGCTAAAAGTCGCAAGGTTGAGCAGATAGTGGTGGTGTCGGGCAATCATGACCAAAACAAAACCGAATTTTTAAATAAAAATAATCTGACAATCGCCTCGCTTTGGCTAACAAAAATAATTTAAAAATTTATTTTTTTTGGATGTAGAATTTTTGGTTCCCATTTTTAATTTTTATAAAATATATAAATAATTTAATCCTCACAAAAACTATTGAAAAATATATAAACTAAAACAGACTCCTAAAAATATAAAATAATCGTTGTAAATCTCGTCTTTTACTAAAATTTTTTTACTAAAATTTATTGTTGATTCATATTGCTCTCCAGTGGTTTCCCTACCAATTGCGTTATGAAAATCGAATAGCCTAAATTTTTTAAAAAGATGCGCAGAAACTTCGATAATTCAAAAATATTTATTATGAGATCTGTTCAAAATTCTGAATCATTTATTTTTGAATATAAAAATCCTTCTGACCACCTTAAAATTTTTGGCGATAAACTTAATCGCTTCATTGATGGAAATAAATTAGAAATTTCACTAAAAAAAATTGAAGCAATCGAAACAAATGAGGATGAAAGAAGGAAACTCAGAGAATCTATTCGCAATGTAACAAAAATTACTGCAAATCCGTCTCATATTAACGAGGTTAAGCTTTCTTGTATGAATAGTTTGGTTGCAATTGATTTACGAGCTAATCCAAATATTAAAATAATATCTCTTAGTTTTCTTGATAGCATTAAAGATCAAGGCAATCTTCAATTCCCTGATGAAGTCCGTGAGATCGAAATGAATCTTATTAATTTGCCTTCTTTTCCGAAATTGACCGATAAAATAGAAAAACTGGGTGTTTTTCATGATTTTAAGCGTGATATATTCAGCAAATTACAAATAAAATCATTACCTCCGAAGCTTAATAGTTTGGTTTTTCGAGTTAATTCGAAAGTTGAAATCGATAAGGATTTAGATTTATCGAGTTCATTGCGGGGTTTAAAAAATCTTAAATTCGATAGTTTTGTTGTAAGTTCGCAACCAAAGCTCCCAGATTCCTTGGAATCACTTTCTTACGAGGACGCTATCGTTAAAGATTTAAATAATTCGGAATTTCCGCCAAATCTTTCAGAATTTGTGATTGAAGGAAGAAAAGATAATCCTTCGCCAATTTCAGAAATAACTAAACCATTTCCAAAAGGTCTAAATAAGTTGCATTTGAAAAATTTATCCAATCTTACCAAGATCCCTGAATTCCCTGAAGAAATAATTAGTCTAAATTTATCGGGATGCGATAAATTAGAAAGTAGTCTTGAAATTGTCTCATCGATCGAAAAAATGGCGCAAAAAAATGCCGATTTTGAATGCGATCTCCCCGAGCAAATTTTTCGTAGCTCAAAAATTTTTCAAATTAAAAATAATATTTTCGATGCGCATTTAAATCATAATTTGTTGAACAAAGATGAGGATAAGCACATAATCGATAAAGATTTTTGCGCCACCATAAAGCTTGTTGAGCGCTATGCCCATGAATCATTCAGAGCCTTTTCTTTGAATTGCAGAACGCCAGATGGGGAAAAAGATAGAAAAAACTACGAATTTCTTGTGGACGAAGCTTTGAGATTTTCAGAATTTCTAAAATCAAATCCCCACTTTTTGCACGACATCGAAGATATATCATCGCAATATCTTGAGGCCTGCGTTAATCAGCCGGTAAGGGGTTTTATTGAAATTGCCAATATGGCCAAAATTGCCCAAGAGCCTAATTTTGAAATACAAGTCGAAATGCTTAAAACATTCTTATCAGTTCTTGAGGTTGTTGATGAAAATATCAAAAAAATTGGAGAATCTTTAAGCGAAAGTAACAAAGAAATCTTCGATAGAAATCAATTCGAGCTCTTTAATTGTTTAGCAAAAGAAGTTAATAAAAAGCTTTATAAAGACCAAAAAATTAAGCACCCATTGGTCGGTTTTCCAGAAAAAATATGTTTTTCCGCAAATATCCAGCAATATATCGATCCTAATGTTGAAAAAATCGCCGATGAAGTTTGCGATGCCATCGCCCAAAAAACCCAAAATAGTCATCAATATTTATGCGACATTATCGATAATCAATGTTTGTTATCCTATCATGGCTTAGTATTATCAATAACTCTTGGCGATGAATATAGAGAACATGTTCAAAAAGTTGCTGAGTCAAAATCGCAATACATAAAAGGTCAATTAGACGAAGAATCTCAAGCCAAAAATCTTCAAGAACAAGAGCAAGAGCTCGAGAAATTAAAACAAAAATGCAAAATCTCAAAACGACCACGAAGCGATTCGCTTCGAATGACGGAAGCACAAAATTTAGTCTTATTCAAAATGAGAAGAATTAGTTAAAGAGGGATCAGAATCGACTTTATCTTTGACTTCATCTAAAAGGACTCAATATAATTGTGATCTTGATCAACCTATAAAATTTGAAAATCTTGTAGCTCCATCACTCGCCTAATCAAAAAGCTGCAAGAAGGACAAATAATTTCGCACATCGGCGCCAACAAAACAGGACACTGGGGAATCAAGAATTAAAAAATAATTTTTATTAATCGATTTATAAGGGAGTTTTTTCTAAAAAAATGGGTAAGGTTCAACTCCTTCAATTATTAAGCCATAAAACAATATTATTAAAAAATTACTTTATTTGCATTTGAAAATTATCTCCCAACATATACGCTAAATCTAACAAGAATTAATTCTTTTAAAGTATGACTAGAAACCCTCATCAATTATATAATCAAACTGGTTTCCTAAAAAGTATGGTTCAAAAAAATCAGGCTATTTTGGCAAATCAAACAAGATTCAATGTTTCAGGAGCACAGGCTTTAGATAGCAATTTATTGTTGGCTCAACTTCTAACTCCTCTTTTAAACCCTCCAGCTTCTCCTCCTAAGCCAAAAAATCGAGCTGTTGCCAGAAGACAAGCTAGTGGACAACATGTTGGTGGTAGAAAAGAAGCTCAAAGATTTGTTAAAGAAAAAAATAAACAAAGAAGGCAAAACCTTCCAGCAGTAGATCAAACTGAAATCAAAAAATTTATTGAAGAGCAAAAGTTATCAAACCCGGATAAGCCAGTTGATTTTAGTAAGTACGCAGGATATAAGTTGGTCGGCTCACCTTTTCAAATAATTATTCCCGGAACTGATAGTTACTTAGAAGAATTAAAAGATGTAGTTGACGACCTAAAAGTTAATAATACCAATTTTTTTGAAAATATTGATGTTGATGGTGTTTATTTTCGTCGCGGAAATTTTTCAGGCTGTAAATTTAAGGATACAATTGGAGTAACATTTGATGGCTGTGATTTAACAAATGCAGACATGTCGAAAACTACACAGAAAGAAATGTTGCTTGGAGGATATTATCATTTTAATGGATTCGCCTCTTATTTGATAGATAAAGTTCGAACAAACACTAAAAACCAAGATGAAATATCGGATGATAATAAGAGATTGATTTCACAAATATATGGTTTAGAAACAATGGATACCGCAAATGAACCTACAAAATTTGTTAATGTAAATTTAGAAGGAGCAACTTTCGATAAAATTGATTCGACCTATCAAACTAATTGTGATGGTACAAGCTTCAATGGTGTTGTATTAGAGGGGATATCATCTTTTTTTGGTAAAAATGTAAATTTAGAAGGAGCTTTTTTAAAAACTTCAGATGGTATAATAAAAAATATTACAAACCCAATAACTGCTGAAAAAATAGCAAAAGATGCCACGCCTTTCGTGTCGGCAATGTTACAAAATAATGTTTTAAAAAAAGCAGATGGGGAAAAAACCATAATCGCTTTATCTAAAGACTGCTTAGGTAAAGCCAAACAACAAATGATTGACAAAGGTTTAATGGATAGTGATGGATTGGCGTCTTTCCCGAATGTTCTTGATCCTACCGAAGAAAAATTTGATAAAATATTAAGTATTTTCAATGAGCAATTCAAGAAACATAACGTCGAATTCGTTAGACACAAAGAAGAAGATACAAATTATGACTTTTTCATAAACTTTTGTCATGTACCAAAAAATGATTTCGGAGCTTATGCTGATGGACGTCTGGGCTGGACAAATCAAAGTATAATAATATATGACAATCAAACTACTCCTAGTACATTACTTCACGAACTGGGTCATACATTAGGAGCTGAACATCCATTTGGAGTAGGTATTAAGGAAACCGGGTGCTCTTTATTTGCTTCTGTAATGTGCTATGATAGCGCACTTGACATTATGGTTCCCCTTGACGCCTTATCAAAATATCCTGCTAGAATTTCACCTGATAAGTTAGAGAATTTTGGCATTCAAGACAAGGGCCATTACAATCTTATTTTTGGTAGAAACCCTGATTATCAAGAGCAAGATATCACAACAAATCTAATTCATAATCAAATCAGAATAATCGATGGAGATAAGAATTTTCAAAATATCGCTCATATCAACACAACCTCTTTACCCAAAGACATAAGATATGCTGTTCTGGATGCTAAAGAAGCTATTGGAACCTGCTTTAAATTTCCATGCGATCCCAAAAATATAGCGGAAGGAATTGATGAGGGCACATTGGTAGTTTTTTACACAAAAAATAAAAGTGGTGGAGATGAAATTTCTGGAGTAGCACTGTTGTATGGGGGAATGACTAACAAGATTTTTATTAATGGCAAAGAGGTTGCTCCAACAAGAGGTCTAACCGCTGAAGCAAAAACAACACAAACACAAACACAAACACCAACA
>VGDJ01000072.1 GCA_016869775.1 Alphaproteobacteria bacterium | reverse complement strand
AAATTTTCCATTAAATATTTGGCTATAATTAATGACAAAACTTTATCTCCCAAGAATTCTAATCTTTCATAATTATTGTGATCGTTCGTTCTGGAGTTAAGGCTGGGGTGGGTTAAAGCGGTTTCTAAAATAGCCTCTTCTTTGAAAGTATATTCTATTGTTTGATAAAAATTATGATAACTTTTTTTCATTTATTAAGTGTTTTGCCAATTCGATCAAAGCGAATATTTTGAACCCAATTGCCAAATTCAAAAATTGAATATGGGTTTGAGAAAAAAATTGTTGAGGCTCGGCCAACTAAATTTTCTTCGGGCACATAGCCTACAAAATTAAGGAAGCGACTATCTTGTGAATCATCGCGATTATCGCCCATAAAGAAATAATAATTTTCAGGAACTGTATAAATTCCGGTATTGTCTTGAGGAGTGTTGGCGCGATTGTAAGTAAAAATTTGACGACCTTCGGGAAGAGTTTCTTGATATTTTTGAAAATTGAATTTTTTGTCGTTTTCGATTTCAAAAGAGTCGCCTTTAAAAACTTTTAATACTTCATTATCATTGATATACAAGGTGCCATCGCGCATTTGAATTTTATCTCCAGGCAAACCAATCAAGCGTTTTACGTAATTAATTGAGGGTTGTGAAGGTAGGCGAAAAACGATAATATCTCCCCTTTTAGGAGTTGATTTGAGAATGCGTCCTTCAAAAATTTTGAAACCAAAAGGGAATGAATAGCGACTATAGCCATATGAAAATTTGTTAACAAAAATGTAGTCGCCAATCAATAAATTTGGGTACATTGATGATGATGGAATGTGAAATGGTTCTAGGGCAAAAGAGCGAATAAAGACTGCAAATAATAATGCCCAAAGGAATGTTTTAAAAAAATTTTCTTTTGGTTCAATTTTATTAATTTGGGCGATTTTTTGTGCGGGATTTTCTTGGGACATAATTAATTTTTAATAATAAGATTTTTGCCGTCCATTTCGTGGGGTTTTTCAATATTTAATAAATACAAAATCGACGGGGCAATGTCGTTTAAGGCGCCATCGTTTATTTTAAATTGCCCAGGCTGCTTGGTAATCAAAATAAAAGGAACTGGGTTGGTGGTGTGAGAGGTGTGAGGTTGATTTTTTTGGTCACGCATACATTCAATATTGCCGTGGTCGGCGGTAATTATCATCGAACCATTTTTGGCTAATATTGCTTTTTCTATGTCGCCAAGTTGCTTATCGATTGCTTCGCAAGCTTTGATTGACGGTTCGAGTAAACCAGAATGTCCAACCATGTCGGGATTGGCAAAGTTGGCAACAATAAAATCAAATTGATCGGAATTGATGGCCTCAATAAGTTTTGAGCCCACTTCAGCACATGACATTTCTGGCTTGAGATCGTATGTAGCAACCATCGGAGATTGAACTAAAATTCGACTTTCGCCTTCAAATTCTTGCTCGCGACCACATGAAAAGAAAAAAGTAACATGAGCGTATTTTTCAGTTTCGGCAATACGCAGTTGCTTAAGGTTTCGATGCGCCAAGATTTCGGGTAAAGAATTTTTAATTTCTTGATGCGGAAACAGGACTTGGTAGCGCTGGTTAAGCTCCGATGAATATTCGGTTAAAGAAATGGCATTTGAGAATTTGCAAAGCTCAAAAAGTTTTTGTGAAATTTGGCGTGCGCGATCAGCTCGGAAATTAGCAAATATTAGCCCGTCGCCATCAGAAATTCCTGAATAATTTTCGATAATACATGGTTTAATAAATTCATCAGTAATGTTATGTTGGTAATTTTCTTCAACCGCAGTAATTGGATTTTTGTAATTTGTGGCTTTGCCAAAAACTATAGCATTTGTGGCCAATTCAATTCGATCCCATTTTTTGTCGCGATCCATGGCATAATATCGACCCGCAATTGTAGCAAATTTTACATTCGAATCGAGGTGATTTTCAGCAAAAGTAAAATATTGGAGAGCGCTTTTTTGCGCAACGTCGCGACCATCAAGAAAAGCGTGAATAAAAACTTTAACACCATTTTTAGCTAACAAATTTGCCAAAAAAATTATATGTTGAAAGTGTGAGTGAACTCCACCATCTGAAAAAAGCCCCATAAGGTGACAAGCTTTGCCAGATGAAATTAAATTGGAAATCAGATTTTTTATAATTGGATTATTTTTGAGAACACCCTCATTAATAGCTTTGTTAATTTTGGGTAAATCTTGATAAATAACGCGTCCGCTCCCGATTGTGGTGTGGCCAACTTCTGAGTTGCCGATTTGGCCCTCTGGTAGACCAACTGCCAAACCTGAGGTTTGTAGCTTTGAATAAGGATATGTGTCAATAATGCGTTGATAATTTGGCATGTGAGCCTGAGCAATAGCATTGTATTTATCGCTATTATCGCCAATTCCAAAACCATCAAGAATACAGAGAAGGGTAGGTTTCATCGTATATGATTATTGATTATTAAAACATACTTAACTCAAAAATAATTTGAGTTTTTTATAAATTTCAAATTTATATCCCACACTTTTGTGATCAGTTTTGGCATGATAATTTTGAGAAAAAGGAATTCTAATTAAAGTATTAAATCTGCTGATGAAGAAAATAAAACCTTCAGAATTTGAAGTTTTAAATGTTCAACTAGAAATAATAAAATTAATTAAATTATTTTTTTAATTAAGTTATTTCTTTTTGGCGCGTGAAACTAGAGATTTTTTGCCACCAGACTGTTGTTGGAAAATGTGTAAAACTTTTTCAGCATCTTCAAAAGGAACGGCAAAAAACGAAAAATTATCCATAATTTTTACATCATCAATTTTGCGTTGACTCACGCCAGTAGTTTTTTCAATAAAATCAACTAATTTTCGGGGATCAAGATTGTCGTTTCGGCCTTTGGCAATAAAGAGACGAGCCGTGCCTTTGCGGTCAACATAGCCACGCTTTTCTTGGTCACCGATTGGTCTATAACCTGTCATGCCATGGTCGTCATAGTAAAAATCTTTATTCTTTTTATATGAACCAATGTCATGGATTTCATTGTAGTTTTTTTCATTAAGTTCATCTTTGAAGGCTACCTTCAAGAGTGCCGAAAGGGCAATTTTTGGATCGGTATTTTCTTTGAGAATTTCAGAGGCAATTGATTCGAGATCTTGCGCTCCGCCATTTTGAATAATTTCAGCGATAGCTGATTTAATACGTTGTTTTTTGCTATCAATTACGTCGGCAACATTTGGAACTTTTTGTTTGGTTATCTTGGTGTTGGCGATTCTTTGAAGCGAAGTGAGTTTACGATATTCCGAAGGCGTTATTAGTGTAATGGCGGTACCAGTTTTGCCAGCGCGACCAGTTCTGCCGATACGGTGCACATAGCTTTCTGGGTCTTGAGGTAATGAGAAATTAATCACATGAGTAAGATTGTCGATATCAATTCCTCGGGCTGCCACATCTGTAGCAACAAGGGTTGTGATTTGTTTGGTACGAAACTTTTTTAAGACTTTTTCACGTTGACCTTGAGATAAATCGCCGTGGATTGCTTCGGCTCTACATCCGCGATTGGCAAGTTTGTGGGCAATTTCGTCGGCATCAACTTTGGTACGACAAAAAACCATGCCATAAAAACTATCTTCGACGTCAATTATTCTAAATAATGCCTCGAATTTATCGGCTTGGCCAACTTCAAAATAAATTTGCTGAATATTGTCGCGACTGATTTGTTCGCTCATCACCGAAATAATTTCATAATCATTCATATATTGTTTGGCAAGGCGTTCAATGTTTTGAGGCATAGTAGCCGAGAATAAAACGGTGCGACGATTTTTGGGGGAAGTTTGAAGAATTTTTTCGATGTCATCAATAAAGCCCATGTTAAGCATTTCATCAGCCTCATCTAAAACGGCATATTTAATTTTAGAAATATCTAAAGTTTTACGTTCAAGATGATCGATAATTCGTCCTGGCGTCCCTACGACAATGTCGACTCCGCGTTGAAGGCGAGCAATTTGACGTTCAATTGGTTGACCGCCATAAACAGCGATAATTTGAATTTGTTGCGTTTCAGCAAATGAACTTAATTCTTCGGTTACTTGAATGGCAAGCTCGCGGGTTGGCACTAAAATTAGAGCTTGAACTTTTTTAGATTGAGCAACGATATTTTCAATAATTGGAATGCCAAAGGCGCCGGTTTTGCCGGTACCAGTTTGAGCTTTACCGATTAAGTCTTTTGGGCTGTTGAGTAGAAATGGAATAGTTTTGGCTTGGATAGCGGTTGGTTCTTCAAACCCTTTTTTTCTGAGAGATTCAAGCATTATTTCTGAGAGGCCAAGCTCACGAAATTTTTGTAGATTTGGCATAATTATTTGTTAGTAGTTTTTAGTGATTAAAAATAATTTTGGACTAAAATTATTAAAAGTTAAATCAAATATTGTTTTTGTTGAGAATGCGCCAATCTTACTAAATCAAGTTTTAATGTAAAGTTTATATTTTGTGGACTAAATTAAGTGATTTGCAAAAATAAATTGGAACTATTTTACTTCACAACCAACTGCCTCTTGAATGTTTTTGAAGCCATCTTTTTCTATATTTTTAGCCAGATATTTTTTGATGTTTTCAACCAATGAAAAACCTTGATATATAAAAGCTGAATAGATTTGAATTAGGGAAGCGCCATTTTTGATTTTGGTATAAGCGTCACATCCCGAGGAAATTCCGCCGACTCCAATTAGCGGGATTTTGCCATTTGTGAGGCGATAAAATTGTCTCAATATTTCATTGGATTTTTCAAAAAGTGGTTTACCGCTGAGCCCACCATTCTCATGACGATGGTGACTTTTTAGATCTGGAACACGAGAAATTGTGGTGTTTGAAATTATAACCGCATCGATGTTATTTTTGATAACCAATTCAGCAATTGACTCAAGTTGACCAGATTGAAGATCGGGCGCTATTTTTAAAAAAATGGGCGTTTTTTTGGAGATTTTTGTATGAAGAATTTGTTTTTGTTGGTTAATTTTGGATAAAAAATAATCCAAATTTTCAGAATTCTGAATGTCGCGCAAATTTTTGGTATTTGGCGATGAGATGTTGATAGTTATGTAATCGGCGCATTGATAGAATTTATCTAAAAGTGTTAAATAATCCGAAGCAAAATCTTCGGTATCTTTATTTTTGCCGATGTTAACCCCAATTATTTGTTGGCAAGATTTGTTAATTTTGATGATATTTTCGTAGAATTTATTAGCGCCCAAATTATTGAATCCGAGGCGATTTATGATGGCTTCATCTTCGTGGAGTCGAAAAATTCGTGGCTTGGGATTGCCAAATTGTGGCAGAGGAGTTACGGTGCCGGCCTCAACAAATCCAAAACCAAAATTAAAAAGATTGCCGACGATTTCGGCATTTTTGTCGAAACCTGCCGACAAGCCAACCGGATTGATAAAATCTAGGTCGAATAGTTTTTGGTGAAGGTTTTGATAATTTTGTGGATGATGAAAAAGTTTATTAAATTGGGGTAAAAATTTCAAATAATTAACAGCCAAATTATGAGCATTTTCGGGCTGAATTTTGAATATTAGTGGGCGAAAAATTTTATATAAATTCACTCTAGATTTTCATTAATTTTTTTATTAGATAAAATTAGGAGCGCCGTAAGGGAGGCAACGATAATTAAAATGATATCCGAAGTGCGTTTCATAACAATATTATCGCTTAAACTATCCTTAAGTTTAGCTCTTTTTCTTTCATTTTTCTCAAGTGCCAGCGAAACGGCATCGGAAGTGTCGCCATCATTAAATTTTTTGCCAAGATAAAATTTTTTCACCGCAATATGTACAGGATGAGATGGTAAAATTAGAGGATTGACTTCAAGTTCATTTGTGCGAGTTAGTTTTTTTTGGGCGAGTACTTTGTTGACACTTGGGAGGCTTATGGCAATTAATAAAATACATATTGTGGTGCCAATAATCATTATAGCGATAGGGATTTGGAATTTTAGAAAATTATATTTTTTTGAAGATTCTTCGTTATCACAAATGTCATTTAAAAATGACTTGTTATTGGAAATTAAAAATAAAATTACCATTGAATAAACGCTTATAACCAAAACTATTTCTTTGAAATTGATGAAAGATTTTAGATAGATATCAAACAAAAAGATAATGGCAAGGTGCGATGAAATTAAGCCAATAACCCTAGTTGTTCTAGTTTTGATGAAGAATAAAATAGCAATGTTAATTGCTACAAAGATAATTATTGTTAAAAAATTGCTTAATGGCATTAATCGCGTAAAAGTTCATTAATTGAAGTTTTAGAACGGGTTTTTTCATCAACTTTTTTAACAATTACTGCGCAATAAAGTGATAAATTTTTGTCATTTTTGCTTGAAGTAGAAATATTGCCGGGGACAACAACTGA
>VGDJ01000071.1 GCA_016869775.1 Alphaproteobacteria bacterium | reverse complement strand
TGCGTTGAATAGGAAAATGTTGAGTTAACTAAATTAGAAATTTCAAATTTAAATTTTTGCTGTTCTTTGAAGTTTTTATTGTTCATATAAGGTGAGATATTTTGTGCATTAGCACCAGCATTTACAACAATTATCAAGATTATAATTAATAGTTTGTAACTTAAAATTCTCATATTTTTTAAAGTTTATTTTTTAAACAAAATTATCAACAATATTTAAAATATCTATATGGTTTATTTGCCACATTGGCCCATACCATCAACACTTGGCAATAAAAAAATTGACTATGAAATGGTTTTTGAAAGAGCAAATTTTGTTTTAAAAAAACTTAACAATCCGCATCAAAAACTTCCTCCAGTTATACATGTTGCAGGCACAAACGGCAAAGGTTCTACCGCTTCATTAATTGCTAAAATATTTGAATGCCACGGCCATAAAGCTCATCTTTATACCTCACCTCACCTACTAAATTGTAATGAAAGAATTTTATTGAATGGTGAAAAAATAAGTGATAAAGAGCTTTTTGAAATTATGGAAGAAACCAGAATATGCGCTGAAGCAGTCGATCTAACTTTTATGGAAGCATTTACAATTGGTGCTTTTTTAGCTTTTTCTAAAAATCCCGCGGATGTTCTTGTTATTGAGTGTGGAATGGGTGCAAGAATTGATATTACCAATATTATAGAACAAAAGTTGGCATGTGTAATAACTTCGATTTCGTTAGATCACACCGAATATTTAGGTGATTCTTTGGAAAAAATTGCTTTTGAAAAGGCTTTTGTTATGCGCAAAAAAACGCCATTAATTGTTGCGCCTCAAATGCATTCAGCTAATAAAATAATAAAAATTATGGCCGATGATCAAGGTGCTCTCAGTTATTTTTATGGATCTGATTTCAATATCGAAATTGATAAAGTTAGCTCAAAATTTGATTTTTTTTGGAATAATGAATTATTGCTTCCAAGTCTTTCCAAACCTGCATTACAAGGTAATCATCAATATTATAATTTTGCGTCAGCAATTGCGTGTTGCATGTCTATAAGCGATAAATTTATTTTTAATTATGACGGAATTAATCGCGCAATATCATCGGTTAGGTGGCCAAGTAGATTACAAAAAATTGATAATAACTTGATTAAATTTTTTAATAATAGCGATTCCGAAATATGGATTGACGGTGCTCACAATGAAGATGGAGCAAGGATTATAGCTGATTGGTTGTTAGCTAAAAATGATCAAATATTAAATTTTATAATTTGTGGTTTTAGTCGCAATAAATGCAAAATTAGTTTTTTAAATAAATTCAAAAATATTGCCAAAATTATTGCAATTAGAGTTAATGGCGAGCCTTATCCAGAAGAATCCGATCGTATATGTGAAATTGCAAAATCTGAAAATATTGATGTTGTTAATGGTTTTGAATTGATTGAAGCGTTAAAAATTGTTGAAGAAATTTCTAAATCGAAACCAACGAGGATAGTTATTTGCGGATCGCTTCATTTAGCGCGAGATGTTGAAGAGACTGATAAAATAATTTCTTTGAAATGATCACTAAATAACTTTTAATGATTGTAAATATGAACGAATTCTTCCTCTAAAAATTTAAAATTATCGGGTATTTTGTTTTTAATGATTTCGCTAATAATTTGTCCCGATGCTAATGAGTTTGTCCATCCTAAAGAGCCATGCCCAGTATTCAAATAAAGGTTATCAAGCTCTTTAATATGACCTATCAAAGGCATTGAGTTTGATCTAAATGGTCGTGATCCACACCATTCATCATAATCAGTTTTTTTATAATCTATTTCGAATGTTTCTTTAGTAATTTTGTGTAAAAATTTAAGATTTTTTTGTTGCGATATAAAATTATTGCCACTCATTTCGATCGTTCCAGCTACTCTAAAAATATTGCCCAATTTACTATAAACAATTTTGTTTTCATTGTCAGTAAGGGCAACATTTGATTCCATGATTTTATTGTTGGATTTAATCGATAGGCTATATCCTTTTATTGGATAAATTGAAGTATTAATTTTAATTCCCTTGAGAAGTTTGTCAGAAATTGCTCCCAATGCATAAACATATTTATCAGCTACAAAGACGCCATTTTCAGTATTGATGCCCGTAATTTTTTTATAATTGGTAAAAATATTTTTGATTTCGCAATTAAAAATGAATTTAACTGAATATTTTTCACGGCAAATTTTTTCAAGTTTAGAAATAAATTTATGGCAATCTCCACTCGCATCATCAGGAAAATAGATACCTCCAACTAACTTTTTATCAAGAAAAATATTTTTGAGAGATGGCTCTTTTTTTATACAATCATCAGCGCTTAAAATCTCAAATTTTAAGTTAATTTTTTTGTAATATTTGAGATTATTAATGGCATTATTAAAAGATTTTTGATTGCGATAAAAATGCAAAATACCGTTATGGTGATAATTGAATGATTTACCGTTTTCAATTTCTGGCTCTTCTTTTAAAATTTTGTTCATTAAATTTGCACTTAAGGAAGATAATTTATAAAGATTTAGACTGTTTTCGAGGGCGATTTTTGGGTTTGAATTTTTAGTAAACTGATAAATCCATTTATAAAAGTTTTTATTTGAAAAATCATTTAAACTTATGAAAGAATTTGGTTTGAATAATCCATAAACCATTTCTGTAAAAAAAGATTTATTTGACCATGTCTCGATATGTGAATAGCTTAGTTGTCCACCATTAGCAAACGAACAAACATTGGCAGAAGAAGGTGCTTGATCTATAACTGTAACTTCATGACCATCTTTAGCTAAATAATAAGCAGTTGTTACACCAATTACTCCAGCTCCTAAAACAATTACTTTCATTCCAAAAAATTAATAATTAAAATCGACCGCGACAAGATAACCCTTCGCTTTACGAAAATAGTTAAAAAATGAATAAAAAAATTAACATCTTTAATATTGAAGCAAAGTATAAATTTACTGAAACTTTTGGCGATTGGGTTCTTGAAAACTATAATTCTTCATTTTCAGATTTAAAGATATTTTTACCAAATCTTCGATTAGCTAGAAATCTAAAAAACTATTATCAAAAAAAACACAATCATTCTCATAATAATGTCAAAGTAAAATCTATTGCCGAACTTGATATTGATGATTTTATTGATTTATTACCCAATCATAAATGCGCTGATGCAATATCTAAAATTATAGAAGTTAGAGTTTTAAAAAAACTTGATGCGATATTGATGATTTGCGATGAAATTAAAAAGCACTCAAAATTCGTAAATCAAAATTTTATTCAGCGCTATAAAATTTCAAAAACACTCTACGATTTATTTGAAGAAATAGAGATTCAACAAATTAACCCAAATTCTATTGAGTTACTCGATGATTCAAATATGGCATTGCATCAACAATTTACGATTGAGTTTTTTGTTGAATTTTATTCCCACATTAAAAATCTTTTGACTAAAAATAATGCGATGTTTTTGCAGCAGTTTCATAATTATTTATGCGATCAATATATTGATATTATTTCTCAAACTAATGTTTCTCAAAAAATTATTATTGCTGGTTCAACTGGGAGCATAATTTCTAGTAAAAAATTAATAAAATGCATCGCCAATTATGATTTTGGTGCAGTAGTTTTTTATGGACTTAATTACCAAGAAAAATGTCTTGAAATTCATCCACAATTTTTTTTATCACAATTAATTGATTATCTTGAAATATCTCCTTCTAAAATTATCAATATCATTAACGATTCATATCAAATTTTGTCATATAATAGACAAGATTTTATAAACTTAATTTTTGCTGATTTTAATAAAAATTTATGCTTTGAATCAGTTAAAAATATAAATAAATCAATTGCTCAAGACATTAATATTATTGAACAT
The DNA here is from genome assembly GCA_016869775.1 of Alphaproteobacteria bacterium. Taxonomy (GTDB): domain Bacteria; phylum Pseudomonadota; class Alphaproteobacteria; order Rickettsiales; family UBA1997; genus CAILUF01. The sequence continues at coordinate 2,550 of VGDJ01000071.1, read as the reverse complement.
AATAATGAATTTGAAGAAGCTAGGGTAATTGCAGAAATTTGCCAATCTAACGAAGGATTATTGAAAAAAATTGGCATTATTTGTAATAATCAAAACTTATTACAAATAATCAAAAATACTCTTAATACTTATAACATAAATTTTAATAATACATCTTCTCAATCGGTTTTAAATATTGATATTATTAACTTTTTAGTTCTGCTTTTTGAGAACAAATTCAATAATTTTAATTCGCATATTTTTTTATCATTCATTAAGCACAAATATTTTATAAAATTGGCGAACAATAAGTTAATAGAAGAGCTAGAAAAGCAAGTTTTTAGATCTGATCATGATATTAGCAATTTAAGTGATATCACAAATAGAATTTCAAAAACAAAACAAGCTAATTTTATTGAAGAAATTATTCGTAATTTACCAACTCAAAAAAATCTTTTTTCAATTATAAAATCATTTGAATATTTCGCCGATAAAAGCATCGAAAAAATTCTTTCAGAGTCTATTGCGGGTGAAGAAATTAACGATTATTTCTCGATAATTAAAAGTCGTAATATTGTTTTTGAAAAAGCGGAAGACCTAATAACTATTTTTGGTGATGTTGTTTATTTTGATAAATTTAACAACGATTCGAGTATTGATTTACTTAGCTCAATTGAGGCAAGGCTTCTAAATTATGATATTCTTATTGTATCTTCTTTAAACGATGGTGATTTTCCAAAGATTGAGAATCATGGCTGGATTGGGGCAAAAATTAAGAATGAATTAAAAGTTAACAAATCATTAAAAATTATCGGACAAAATGCTTATGATTTCTGCAATTATTTATCCAATAAAAAAGTTTATTTAACCAACTCATTATCAAGGCTCGGGTCTACATATGTAGAATCACAATTTTTAACGCGCCTCAAAACATTTGGTAACTTAGTTAATATAAATTTAGTAAAAAAAACTGAAGATTTCTCAAATCGTGCTCGAAAATTTTATCTTACAAATCCTCAACCCTCTTTATGCTTTGAACACATACCAACTACTTATTCAATAACTGAAATTTCTAAATTAATTAATAATCCATATTATATTTATGTTAAAAAAATTTTAAAAATTGAAGAACTAAAACCAATTGATTATGAGCCCTCACATGCTGAGTTTGGTAGCTTTGTTCATAATGCTTTAGAGGAATATATTAAAAATCCAGATCATGTAAACTTTGATAAAATATTTGATAAATACTTCTTGTCTAAACAAGCAAAGTTAATATGGCTCCCAAAATTTAAAATTTTCTTTGAGTTTTTTTTAAGAGATAATCAGCAATTTAAAAATTGCCAAAATTTAATTGAAGAATCTATATCCTCGCAAATCAACAACATCGAGCTTCGAGGCAAGGTTGATAGAGTTATAATTAAAGACGGTAAATTAATTATAATCGATTATAAAACTGGACAAACGCCATCTAAAAGAAGTGTGCTGGAATGGCTTGAACCGCAACTTTTAATTTATGCTTTGATTCTTTCTGAAGGAATTCTTAAAAATTATCAGATAAATCAATTAAGTTATTGGAAGCTAAATAATTCTGATGGCTCAAAAATTATACAAATTCTTGATGATGAGAATGAAATTGAAAATTTGATCGTCAAAACTAAACAACAACTTCAACAACTCTTCGATTTTTTTGCTGAAAATAAACTATTTTTTTCAACTCAAAAAATTGATGATGACAATATCCCAAATCTTTCAAGAATTAACGAATGGAGCAACTAAACTTTTATCGTTACAAACTAGAAATAGAGTACGATGGCACTAGTTATTGCGGTTTTCAAATCCAAAATTTAACCAACAAAAAAACCATCGAGGGTGAGCTCTTAAAAGCCATAAAAAAATTAACGCAATTCGATACAGAAATTAGCGTTTCAGGCAGAACTGATGCAGGTGTTCACGCTTTAAATCAAGTTATAAGTTTTGATTTACCTAAAAAAATCTCGACCCATCAAATGATTATGGGTATGAATTATTATCTTCAAGATGAGAGCATTGCTGTGCTTAATTCGCAAATCGTTGACAAAAATTTTAATGCGCGTTTCGATGCCAAAATGCGTTATTATCGTTATATTATTCTTAACCGAAAAGCGGTGCCAACTATTGATAAATTGCGGGTTTGGCACGTCGGGGGCAAAGAGATCGATATAAAATTAATGAAGGAGGCAACAAATTATTTAGTTGGTGAGCACGATTTTTCAGCCTTTCGCGACGGTGAATGTCAGGCTAAATCTCCAATCAGAACAATCTCAGAAATCAATTTATCTGCCGACGCTGAAAATAAAATTATCTTAGAAATATCGGCTAAATCATTTCTTCATCACATGGTAAGAAATATGGTTGGAACCTTACTTTGGGTTGGGCAGAAAAAAATCACTCCGCATGAAATTAAAAATATTTTGCAATCAAAAAACCGCACCTTGTCAGGGCCAAACGCGCCGGCTTACGGATTGTATTTTTGGAAAACGGAATATTAATGCGAAAGGAAGCGCTCAACCTCTAACGCCGACATGCATC
>VGDJ01000070.1 GCA_016869775.1 Alphaproteobacteria bacterium | reverse complement strand
TTTCTATCAAGGTCTACAAATCCTAGATAATGGCTAGCTATATTTTTTTGCGGATAAACTCTAATTAAATCATCTTCAAATATCAGCCCCGCAATTTGCAATTTTTCAACGGTTTCGACTTGTGATGGAGTAAGGTTTCTACGAATTAAAATCCAATGTTTACTATTTTTTCCATCGTTAATTTTTCGAAAAACTTCTTCATATTTTAAATCACTAAAACTTTCACTTAGAGCCTGAGCAACAAACTTTGGATCTCTTACTAAAACTGAACTAACATATAGTGATTTGGTTTTTAAGTCGGTAGCCAATAAAACGCCGTTGCGATCAAATATGTCGGCACGACGCGAGTTTTTTCTAGACTCATAAATATTTTTTATACTTGAACTATCGCGCGATAAAACCAAAAAAAACATGCGCGCGGTGATGAATATAAAAACCACAAAAATGGCAAAGAACACAAATTTTAATCTGCCGTAATGGATTTTTATATCGTTCATTGAGTTTTATTGTTTTACAATTTTATATCAGCAACCAGCTTTCTAACAGCCTCAACCGAGTTATCAAACATAGATTTTTCATCTGGATTTAAATTTAATTCGATTATTTTTTCGACGCCATTTTTGCCAATAATTGCTAAAACGCCGATGAACAAATCTTTGACGCCATATTCCCCACTCAAATAAGTCGCTACCGGCAAGATTTTGCGCTTATCAAATAAATAGCTCTTGGCCATTTCAATCGCTGAAGTTGCAGGCGCATAAAATGCTGAGCCAGTTCCGAGCAATTTAACAATTTCAGCTCCACCATCTCTGGTTCTTTGAACAATTTCATCAATTTTTTGTTGCGATGACAAGCCCATTTTTATCAAATCAGGCAAAGGAATTCCTGCGATGGTTGAATATCGAATCAAAGGCACCATTGTGTCGCCATGCCCACCCAAAACGCACGAAAAAACACTTTCGACTGACACTCCAAATTCTTGCGCCAAAAAATATGACATACGCGAAGAATCCAAGACGCCAGCCATTCCAACAACTTTTTTGTGAGGTAATCCAGAAAATTTTTGCATCACAAAAACCATGGCGTCAAGCGGATTGGTGATAACAATTACAAAAGAATTTGGTGCATATTTTTTGATATTTTCGGCGACTGATTTGATTATGGCGGTATTGGTGGCCAAAAGATCGTCACGACTCATGCCCGGTTTTCTTGCGATCCCAGCAGTAACAATAACAACATCAGCATCGGCAATTAAAGAAAAATCGCTCCCAGCAACAATATTTGCATCGAAATTTTCGACAATCGAAGATTGGGCTATGTCAAGCGCTTTACCTTTTGCAACTCCATCATTGACATCGACCAATACAACATCGCCGATATTTTTTAAACCCGCTAAATGAGCCAGCGTTCCGCCAATATTACCCGCTCCAACTAGCGCTATTTTGTTTCTTTTAGCCATAAATAATTTTGGTTTTAATGATTAATAAAATTTAAAATTTGCTTAAATACTTGTTGTTGATTTTGCATTCCATCGACAATTTTAATGCGCGAATTTTTTTTCGCCAATTCTAAAAATTGATGATGAACTTTTTGATGAAAATCAATGCTTAATTTTTCAAAGCGATTGTTATTAAGCCTATTGGCTGTTCTTTTAAGACCCTCTTCAACTTCAACTTTAATAAAAAAAGTTATATCCGGCGCAAAATCGTTAATGGCAATTTTTTTAACATCATCAATTATTTGCATATCAACGCCTTGCGCCCCACCTTGATAGGCATAAGTCGAATCAAAAAATCTATCGCAAATTACAGTTTTATTATCTTTGAGAGCAGGCTTGATAAGCTTTTCGACATGCTCTATGCGAGAGGCAAAATTTAATAATAACTCGGTTTTTGGATTTAAATTTTCGATAGTTTCATCTAACAAAACATTACGAATTTTTTCACCAGCAAGCGATCCTCCGGGCTCACGAGTCAATAAACAATTTATTTGCTTTGCTAAAAAATATTCATAAAGTTTTTTGGCTTGAGTTGATTTTCCACAACCCTCAATACCCTCAAATGAAATAAAGCGAAATTTATTATTCATTATGTCAATTTATAAAAATGTTTTAATCACTGGAGCAAGCTCTGGTCTCGGGCGAGCCCTAGCTATTTTATATGCTAAATCTGCTGAAAATATTTTTTTATGCGGTCGTAATTTTGAAAATTTACAACAAACTAAAAATTTGTGTTTAGCCAAAAATTTACCCACAAATTTTGTCGCCAATATTCACTTAAAAATTTTGGATGTCAAAGACCAATTTGCTTCATATAATTGGATTGAAGAAATTGAACAAAATCATACCCTCGACCTAGTAATTGCGAATGCTGGAATATCCGCAGGAACCGCTCTTGGCTCCGAAAGTCAAACTCAAGTGAACGAAATTTTTTATACCAACATTATGGGTGCAATTAATATAATTCAGCCGGCAATTGAAAAAATGACAAAGCGTAATTCCAAAACAAATTCTACCAAAAATTATGGACACATCGCCATAATTTCATCACTCGCCGGCTTTGTTGCCCTTCCTAGCTCTCCATCTTATAGCGCTAGCAAAGTTGCAGTTAGATTTTATGGCAACGCCCTCAGACTGAGCCTAGAAGAATCAGGAGTTGGGGTCAGCGTTGTTTGCCCCGGATATATCAAAACCCCAATGACCGCTGTTAATAATTTTAAAATGCCGTTTTTAATGGAAGCTGACAAAGCTGCAAAAATAATTTTCAACGGCTTAGAAAAAAAGCGCGCTCAAATAATTTTTCCTAGAGCGCTGTATTATGCAATTTCATTGCTGAATTGTTTACCGAATTTTTGCCAAGATTTTATTTTAAAAAAGCTACCCAAAAAATCCCAACTCAATTATGAACTCAATAAAAATCAATAGATGCGTGAAAATCCTCAAGATCTAGAACATAACAATTCTGAAACTCATCAAACCTTCATTCAAAAGGATGTTTTTATTCTCAAAAAACCCCTATACTTTAATCCAGATTCATTTAAAGAAAAATTAAAAGACCTCAGAAAAACGCCCCACACCGCCAAGTTAAATCGTGGAAAGGTTTTTATTTTTTATGATGAGAGTAATGATCCAAAAAATATTGAACTCTACACTTATGAAGAAAAAAGGGAATCAGGACAAACAATTGATGCCACAAAATTTGAGAAAATCGAAATTGCTGAAATAAATAAAATTTTTACAACAGCTATTTATGCTAAACATTTTTTACAAAAATCAGAAAAAGATAACGATAGGCAAACTTCAAAACAAAGGACCAAAGAGCCAATAGACTATAAAGAATTCTTAAAAGAATCGGAAAAAGGTCCATTTGAAGTAGATTTAGATGCTTATATAAAACTTGATGAAGGCACTACACCTAAAAAATATGTTAGCTTAAAATTAGCAAAAATACCCTCAGGGAATCATACAAAAGCAACATGCGAAGCACTATTTGGAAATTTTGATAATATTGAGCCTAATAAAATTTCTGAGGTTTTGAAAAAACTTCAAATAAGTCATGATTCTATATTTGATTCTTTTGAAGAAAATGAACCCAATAAATCATTAAAAAATTTTTTTGAAATTTCAAATTTAACCTATTATCTGGGTCAAGCTGAAGAACGTCTTAATAAAATAATTGAAGATGCAAAAAGATCGAATGAAAAAAATTCAAATGATGAAGATAAAATTGGTGTTGGTGAAGTTTTAACATTAAAATCGACGCAAGATCAAGAAACTCTAACTGATCAACCTCCAGAAACCGAAAAAACACATCAGCATACTAAAACTCCAATAAAAATAGATGGTTTACAAGATGATAGCCAATCCGATAAAGATGATGAAGAGAATGGAGTAAAGAGATTTTCACGAACAAGTTCAATTGCTTCTAATTTTTCGGAAGAAGAAGATCATAAAAAACCCTCTTCAACCCCTTCTATTACTGGAACTAACCATCTTACAACACATTCTATTGATCACATATACACCAAATTAAGAAAAGACGAATTACAAAATTATTTACAGGAATTTGCCACAAGAACAATTCATGCTCATGCAGATGATCGATACATGCCCCAATCATTCAAGATTAAACCCGAATCAGAATATGCGGGTTTTGGGCTCAAAATCGAATGCGATTATTCTTCAAACACTTTATGTATTATTGGGCAAAATAATTCTAAAAATTATGTGTCAAGACTAAATAGCAAATGGCCACCTTGTGGAGAAAAATTTGAAGGTAATATTGAATTATTTTTTAAGGAAATTGAAAATTTTTATAAAGTTTCAAGAAAAGATAAAAAAGCCATGGATTGCGCTATAACTTGTTTCTTCAGAAATCGTGCCTTGGACAATGATAAAATGACTTTTTATTTTGAAAATGGCAAAACGCAAAATTTGCAATCAAAAACCTGCCTAATCAAAGATGAAAATGGCAAGACAGAAATTAGCACAAAACCATTTTTGGATGCTGACAAAGATAGAATAGAAAAAAAAGATAAAGAATATCTTGATCAAACTTTTATAAATCTAGCACCACAAGAATCACGGGATAAATCGCGGCAGATTTAATTGGGTCTAGATAACTTAATTTATTAAATTTTAAGGGGTTGACAAGCTAAAAAAATTGATGATAATAACTTTCAAAATCGATTTAAAAAAAATCACATAAACTCTAAAAAATCCAAATTACTCTGGGCTTTATTGAGTTATCTTTCAAAAAATTATTTTATAAATTTTTAAAATTAATGCACTTAATTTCTTACCCAAAAATTTTTGACGACCACCTTAACAAAAAATGTTTATTTTTAGCAGTTCTTTTTCATGGCCTAATTTTCTTAACCTTATATTCAAAATCAACAAACCAACAAATCGAACCCCAAATTGTAAATATCAAAATAATCTCATCGCAAAGCTCTAAACAAATTTCTAGCAATAACAATTTACAACCCAGTTTTCACCAAAAATCTACTTCAGCTCAATCTAATGTTGACAGCTCTAAATCTTCAAATTCTAAAAATGTCGATTCGGTCCAATCTGAAGTAATTTTTGATGCTCAATACCTCAATAATCCAGCACCAATCTATCCAAGCGTTGCAAAATCTCGAGGCATCGAAGGAAAAGTCTTGCTTGAAGTTTTGGTGAGCGATAAGGGTGAACCACTAAACATAAAAATAATCTCCTCAAGCGGTTCTTATATTCTTGATGAAAGCGCCTTTGAAACCGTCCAAAACTGGCAATTTATTCCCGCCAAAAAGATGGGAAAGTTTGTACAAGCAAGCGTAATTGTGCCGATAGAATTTAAAATTGAGACTTAGAGTTAAGATTAAATTTTTAGTTAAAACATCGAAATGAGTATAATTGAAATTTGGAATCAAAGTAATTTTGTGGTCAACGCAGTAATGTTGATACTAGTAATAATGTCGATATTAAGTTGGTACTTAATTTTTTTTAAAATCGTCATTTTAAAAAAAGAGCAAAAAAATTTTCAATTGTTTAATCAAAACATTGCTGAGCAAATCATTCGCTCCAATAATTGGTTTAAAGATTTGCAAAAACTAAAAATCCCTTCCAAATCTCGAGGCAATATCGATATTCTCTTACACAAAGTTTGCAATCTTGAGCCAACCCTTGACTCTTTTGATTCGCATGAAGCCAAAAAAGAAATTTTAACCATGCATCTTATTCAATCCCTTGACGATATTCGCTTTCGTCTTGATAAAGGCCTCACAGCTTTGGCTTCGATTGGCTCATCCGCACCTTTTGTTGGCTTATTGGGCACTGTAATCGGAATTTACGACGCACTTCAAAACATCTCTTCACTTGGAAACAGTGGCTTGGGTGGCATTTCAGCACCAATTTCTGAGGCTCTAATCGCAACAGCAATCGGCCTATTTGTAGCAATCCCAGCTGTTTTGGCTTATAATTTTTTTGTGCGCAGTAATCGTTTACAAATTCAAAAACTTCGCCACCTTGCCGAACAAATCACTGTATATTTATCCAATCAACCAAGCAAAATTGCGCCAAAACCACAAACATAATTATGAAAATTGATTTTGAGAGCGAAGATTTACATGCTCCACTCAACGAGATCAACATGACTCCAATGGTTGATGTAATGTTGGTTTTGTTAGTGATTTTATTGATAACCGCTCCAATCCTAAATTCTTCCATATCACTCAATCTACCAAAAGATCGAGGCCTTGAGTCAAAAAATCAAAATCCGATTAACATTTCGATTACCAAAGAGGGGCAATATTTTTTAGAACAACAAAGCTTTAAAATTAACGAACTTGAATCACATCTAAAATTAATTGCCCAAGATAATATTAGCAGTCAAATCAATATTAGAGCCGATAAACAAGTTGAATTTGAAAAGATAAGTACAATCTTGGCGCTTTCTCAAAAACTTGGATTGACGAATATTAGCTTTATAACCGCGCCACAATAATTTGTTAAAATTAACAAAAT
>VGDJ01000069.1 GCA_016869775.1 Alphaproteobacteria bacterium | reverse complement strand
CACTCCAATAATGTCGGCAATCAACACCAAAAACGGCATCATAATAGTTCCGGCGATAATGCGTGGGGCTACTAAATATTTGAAAGGATTGGTGGACAAAGTTTTGAGAGCATCGATTTGTTCGGTGACGCGCATGGTACCAATTTCGGCAGCCATCGAAGCACCAACCCTCCCTGCCACCATCAAGCCTGCCAAAACTGGCCCAAGTTCGCGGGTAATCGACAAAACCACGACGGTAGCGATGGTGCTTTCAGCGTTGAAGCGTGAGAAGCCTGAATAACTTTGAAGTGCCAAAACTGCGCCGGAAAAAATTGCCGTCAAACCTACAACTGGCAAAGAGTAATAACCAATTTGCATAATTTGTTTGAGGATTAATCGCGGATAAAAAGGTGGTAAAAAACAATTTATTAGACCCTTAAGAGCAAAAGTGATGGCCTCACCAAATTTTGTAATATTTGAAGTAGTATATTTACCGATTTTTTCGATTAAATTTATAAACATTTTTTGAAAAATTTTATTGATTTTGGACTTGCGAAATTTATTATCGCACCGAAATTTAATTTATTCATTTGATGAAACAATCAATTTTTATTCCACAATTTAAAAATCATTTTATTGCCTTTCTAGCCATAATTTTGTTAGTGTCTCAAATCTTTGGCGCGATTCATCACGCTTCCCACGATTTAAAATCAAATTCAGATCACTCTTTTAAAAATAATTATTCTAAAAATTCACACCTTAGTTCTAAAAAAAACCATTCCTCAAAAGATCATTCTAATCATCAATGTCTGATTTGTAGCTTTGCTCAGTTTTTTAAATTGTCATTTGATGAAGAGCTTGTTTTGTTTTTTTTCAATGTAGTTTTTTCGATATTTGGTCTTAAAAAATTTCAAAGATTTTTAAAAAATCTTTTATCTACTCATAATCTTTCCAGGGCGCCCCCAAAATTGGTCTAACATTTTTTAAACTGTTTTTTTTAAACTGTTTTAACCAATTTTATTTATATCATGAAAAAAATACTCTTTATTTATGTAACGCTGAACCTCTTCGTTGCCAACGCATTAGCTCAAGAACTTAACTACGAGGTAACTGCTAAAAAACTCGATAAATCACGCTCTAATTTATCGCCCAAAACTTATGGAACTGCGTTTAATTTTGAACGAGAGAACATTGACAATCTTCCGCAGGGTCAAGCCTCCTCGCTCAATCAAATCTTGCTTCGCGCTCCAGGGGTCTCGCAAGATTCATTTGGACAAATCCACATTCGCAACGATCACAGCAACATTCAATATCGCATTAATGATGTTATTATTCCCGAAGGAATTAATAGTTTTGGTCAAGTTTTAGACGCGCGCTTTGTTGAATCGGCCAGTCTTTTGACTGGCGCAATGCCCGCTCAATACGGCTATCGCACTGCCGGCGTAGTCGAAATCAAAACCAAAGACAGTGTTTCACGCAACAAACTCGATTCAGGCGCGTATTCAGAATTGCAGTATGGCTCGAATCAAACCGCTGGAATTAACCAACAATTTAGTGGCGCCAAAAATGGCTTAAGTTATTTTGTAAGTGGGTCTTATCTACAAAATTCACGTGGAATTGAGAGTCCAACTAGCGCAAGAAAATCAATTCATAATGACACTTCGCAAGATAAATTATTTGGCTATTTCTCTTATTTACTTAATTCCAAGAATCGACTTAGCGTTATTTTAGCCAATGCTACCAATCGTTATCAAATCCCCAATACTTCTAATCAAACTCCAGATTATGAGATTGATTCACAATTAACCAAAAATTCTTCACAACTTAATCAAAATCAAAGTGAGTCTAATCGCTTTGCTATTCTTGCTTTGCAAGGCATTACCGACAACGAAATTGATTACCAGATTTCAACTTTTGCGCGTCACAGTGATTTTAAATTTCGAGGCGATAAAATTGGCGATTTGATTTTTGATGGCACTAGTTCAAACATTGATAAATCAAGCCTTAATTATGGTCTTCAAGGCGATTTTAGCAAAAAACTCAATGATAAAAATATTTTAAGAGTTGGGCTTTATGCAAGCGACACTCGTATTATTGATTCCCAACGCAACTTAACTTTTGAAGGCGATGAAAATGGGCAAACTTCGACAGCGCCCTTGGCCATCAACGATAAATCACAAAAAAATACTCAACTATATTCGATTTATGCTCAAAATGAATATAAGCCAATTGATAAACTGACTTTAAACGGCGGTTTGCGCTTTGATAAAGTTAATAGTCAAAACAATGATAATCACCTCAGTCCGCGCTTTAACGCTGTATATCAAGCAACCAAAAAACTCAAATTTCATTCGGGATATGCGCGCTACTTTACGGCACCAAAGGCCGAATTGTTGAATAATTTTAACATTCGTCGTTTCGAAGGCACTGTTAATGCTCCCGAAACTTTTGATTTCAACCAAGTTAAAAGTGAAAAAACCAATTATTATGATCTTGGCACTAGCTACCAAATCAGTAAAGAATTGCATATTGGATTGGACGCTTATCACAAAGAAGTTGCCGACATGCTTGATGAAGGGCAATTTGGGCAGGCTTTGGTATTTAAACCTTTTAATTACAAAAAAGCTCTTATTTCGGGCTTAGAGCTTTCTGGCGATTACAAATACCAGAACTTAAACGCCTTTGCCAACATTGCTTATCAAAGAGCAAAAGCCAAAGGTATTAATTCAGGACAATACTTACATGGAAGTGCCGAAGTTGAAACTTCGCAAAAATTTTATCTAAACCCCGATCATGCCCAAAAAATTACTGCCTCGGGCGGTTTAGCCTATAAGTTTTTAAAAACTAAAACCGATTTAGGTTTTGATGTTTTATATGGCAACGGTCTGCGCAGAGGTGACCTTAACCGCCATCGAATGAAATCTTATAGCCAACTCAATATTTTTATTTTGCAAAAAATTGAAAAATTTAATTTACGCTTGAGTATAAATAATGTGCTCGACAAAAAATATGCGCTACGCGACGGCTCTGGTATTGGCGTGCAGGCCTCACAATTTGCACCAAGAAGAAGCGCATACTTAATTTTATCACGCGAATTTTAGTATGAATTTATCAATCATAAAAGCGGGTGGCATCACAATGGTGCCACTTTCAATTATTGCGGTTGTATGCTTGGCAATAATTATCGATAAATTATTGACGATAAGAAATTTTTTGAAATATCCGCAAAGTCTTATTGCTGTTATTGAAAACTATAAATTTGATTGGCAAGAATTTGAAATTGAACTCAATAAAATTGATAAAAAAAATTATTTTTATGCTTTTTTTGTAATTATTTCGTCCAATAAAAATAATCCGATTTGGTGGATCGAGTCTAGAGCTGGGGATGAGGCAAAAATTTTAGAACAAAAATTTTCTAAAAATTTATGGCTTCTCGAAACCATCGCAACATGCGCTCCTCTTCTTGGGCTTTTGGGTACAATTTTTGGCATGATGTCTTCTTTCAAAATTATTGGTACAAGCGATATTATTAATCCCGCCGGAGTGAGTGCGGGAGTTGCTGAAAGTCTGATTGCAACGGCTTGCGGTTTGGTTATCGCTTTGATGGCATTTTGGGGTTACAATTATTTTTCAAAAATCCAAAATCAATTAATTGATTACCTCGAAAGGCTTGGCACGCGCTTGATTGATCACATTAAAATCGATAATAAAGTTCATGAAAATTAAGAGATCGCGCACCAACAAAAAAGCTAAAATCGAGATTATTCCGATGATCGATGTGATGTTTTTTTTATTGGCAACTTTCGTGATGGCCTCACTTGCAATGCAGAAAATCAATGGCATGGCGGTTAATCTTAACAAGGGCACCGCCGAAAATATCGAAAATATAAAAGATTCAATAACTATTACAATTACTCATGATAACCAAATATTTATTAACAATAATAATGTTTTGTTAACAGAAATTAGTAGTTTTGTTGAAAAATTAATAAACGATAAAAATAACAATATTTTAATTGCGAGCGACACCGATTCGAAGCAAGGAGTTGTTATGCAAACCATGCTTGAGGCCAAAAAAGCCGGCGCCAAAAAATTTTCATTCGTGATCAAAAATCAATAATGTTTTATCCGTTTCGAAGCTACATTTTAGCTATCCTGCTTTATATATTTTTAATAATTTTTTTGGGAATAAATTTTCGGCAAGATTTTGTCGCGCCCTTGGTAAGTCTAGAAATTGAAGCCGAGGCGATTGGTGATTCGAATCAACATCAACATAATTCTTCTTTTGTTAATAACGAAACTACTCAAAAAATTGCCGTTGCCGACGCCATTAATAAATCTGAACATCAGCATTTTGATCCAAATATTAATCACGATAAAAAATCATCCCAAAACCATTCGCAACAAGCTCTGGAGGCAAAAAAAATTGCACCAATTTTTCAACCATTGCCTGAAATACCTGAAGATTTGCGCTATGATTTTTTTGCAACCGAAATTGTGGCGAAATTTTTTATCGCTAAAAGTGGTGAGGTTTATAATGTTGAGCTGATTAGCCCTTCGGATATTCCACGCTTAAATATGGCACTAATAAAATCATTAATGAAATGGCGATTCCCAACTCAAGATAATGAAAAAACTGAAATTATTCGCGTCAAATTTGAAGTTAGGGAGACCGGATTTTACTAAAATCTAACCTTGTAACTCCCATACCAAAACCCCCCAGACCTGGTTGTTTTGATGTATTTAATGGAGATCCTGATGGAGTTCTTGAAGTTTGGGAAGATGGTGGACTTTGGGGAGATGGTGGAGTTTCGGAAGATGGTGGACTTTGGGGAGATGGTGGAGTTTCGGGAGATGGTGGAGATTGGGGAGATGGTGGAGAACTCAAATCTTCTGAGGAGGTGATTATGTTGTTTGAATCTTCAGTAATTGCCGATTCTATATCTGTTAAATTTTTTTTAAGCTCTGCCAAATTTTCAATTCCTAATTTCAAATGTCTAGCGACACGCTCATTTATTTTTAGCTCTGGAGAGTTTGGATTCGAAAAAGATAAATTTGACTGATGCGAGAAAGTTGATTCAAGATTAGATTGTTCTTTGACCCTAACCCCAGTATGCTCAGAACCCGAAGGTGATGAAAATAATTTAAAAGGTTCATAGGCCCATTCTTTGTTATCATAATACCCAATTAACTTAGTTCTTTGTCTATTCACAGCACTCAAAAGCTTATCAATTTCATCCTTATATTGGCCAAAATTTAGACTCGAAAGAACTTTATTTTCAACTGTCAAATTTGAAAATGTTAATGAAAAATCCCAGCTCGCCGATTCATTAACGACATGATATGACGGGACAATTTCTTTTTCTGTTTTAGTATAAAAATTTCTTAATTTGGAGAATAATTCTTGATTTTCTTCAATAATAACTTTCGTCAAAATTGGTTGTTGGTCGAGGCTTTTGGGTCCGTCATTGATTATTTTAATCTTGCCCAAATCTTTTGATAAATTTTTAACCGCACTATTAAGTTTAAATAACGAGATAATGGCTTGACCGATTTTATTGGGCGATTTTGATTCTTTAGCAATATCGAGATTATAAAGATTTTTTATAAAAGATTTTATTTCTTCTCCAAATTTGATTTTTGTAAAAAAACTATCGTATTCTGATTGAGATAATAGTTTTTTGCTCTCATCAATATCTTCATTAAAAATTTCTTGAAGCGAAATTTTTTTAAAATCTAAATGTAATTTTGAAGAAACATTTTCCAGCAAGCGACCTTGCAAATCAACATCAAAACCATATTTAGCGATTAGAGAATTAATGAATTTTATATCTTCAGCTTTTTTTTTGTGATCGCGAGATTTATCAAACAAACAAAGAAAAATTTTATCGCCAATAATTTGAGAATTTTCCTCAAAAATTTTTTGAGCTTGGATTAATGATAATGTCCGACTGTCAAATTCGTGAGGTAAATTTTTCATTGCTAAAATTTTAATGTTAAAGAGGGAAAATCACTTGCCGACCTGCTTAAATATGCTCTGGCATTTTTTTTGTCGGACCCAATTGAGCTGACTCATCGGGGGCTGGAGAAGGCGCCGAAGATGGCGAAAAACTCGATTTAGAATCTTGTTGTGCAAATCTTTCAAGCATTAATTTTCTTCTGTTTAATGTGCCCGCCATTTCTGTTAATAATAGCTCGGAGTTTGGATTTTTAGCGCTTTTAGCCACGACTTCAATTTGAATATTTGGATTAGAAATTAAGCCAAAAGCTTGTGATTGCGCCTTCAAAAATGGCTGATCCGAGATGGCGACACAATAATACCCAGCGTCAGTTTTTGCACCTTTTTCAAATTCTTTGAACCATTCATTAACAGTGTCAACAGTGTCTACTCTGGGCTTTTCAGGAGATTTTTTGGCATAAATACAACGCGCATTTCGACTGGCAAAAAATTCATCTTTTTTAAACATATATTCGATGCCGTCAGCTTCAGTCGGAAATTTTTGCTTCTTGGGTTCTAAATAATTTTCTGTATAAAACCCTTCGATTTCCTTTCTTAAATTTCCAACCAAAATATCGCTTTCTTTTTCTATTTTATGCTTATCTTTAATTTCTTGAATCTTTTTATCAATTGAA
>VGDJ01000068.1 GCA_016869775.1 Alphaproteobacteria bacterium | reverse complement strand
GTTGGATCGCGTTCTTTCCAGCAACAGTTTTGAAACTTTGCTTTATCTCACCATCATCGTTTTAGCCTTCTTGGCTTTTCTGGGAATTTTAATGCAAGTTCGCTCAACGATATTTTTACATGTCTCCAACTGGCTCGATGAAAAACTCTCGCCAGTTTTGTTCAATAGTAGCATCGAAGCGCAAGGCTCAAATAAAAACATCAGCAGCCAAAACATGCGCGATTTGCAAACCATTAAAGGTTTTATCTCTGGCCCGAATTTGGCCGTTTTATTCGATGCACCTTTTGCGATTGTTTATCTGATCATGATTTTCTTCATTCACTGGATCAATGGACTAATCACTCTTGTTGGTGGCTTGATAATGCTAAAGATGGCATACATCAACGAGAGCGCGACCAAAGAGCTGATTGATAAAACCAACCAGATGCAGGCAGAAGTAATGCGGGATTTTGAAATTATTTCTTCTAATTCTGAAGTTATTAATGCGATGGGAATGAAGGGAAATGTGCGCGGAAATTGGCAGGCTGGAAATGCTGAGCTTCGTAAAGCTTCAGCTGATTTGGCGACTGTTAGCAATAGAATTTCTTCAATTTCTAAAACTCTAAGAATGGCACTGCAAACCATCACTATGGCTGCAAGTGCAATTCTGGTGATGTATAACAAAATGTCTTCTGGCGGAATTATCGCTACTTCAATTTTGGCTGGTAAAGCTTTGGCTCCATTTGATAATGCAATTGGACTTTGGAAATCACTTAAAACCACCAAAGCCGCCTATTTACGATTAAATGAAGCGCTGAAAAATTATATTGAAGATAAAGGAAAAATTGAACTACCAGCACCAAAGGGAGAAATCGTTGTTGATAAACTGATCTACAAAATTCCTAACTCAGATCGCCTTCTAATCAAAAGCATTTCCTTCAAGATTAATCCAGGTGAAGTAATTGGAATTATTGGTCCGACTGGAAGTGGAAAAACCACTCTCGCCAGGCTTTTAGTTGGGGTTCTAAAACCAAGCTCAGGAATTGTGAAAATTGATGGCGCCAATCTGTTTGATCAGGATTTAGAAAAAATTGGCAAACATATTGGTTATTTACCGCAAGATGTTGAGCTATTCAAAGGGCTGGTGAAGCATAATATCGCTAGAATGCACAAGGAAGCTAAAGATGAAGAAATAATCAAAGCAGCAAAATTTTGTGATGTTCACGAAATTATTTTATCTCTTGCAAATGGCTACGAAACCCCAATTGAAAAAGATGCCTCCAACTTATCAGCAGGACAAAAACAAAGAATTGCTTTAGCGCGCGCCTATTTTGGGGATGTAAAATTTGTCGTTCTTGATGAGCCAAATTCTAACCTCGATGCTGAAGGAGAAGCGGCTTTAAACAGCGCAATTCTTCGCGCCAGAGAAAATCAAATTACCACGATTATTATTACTCATCGCACTTCGGTAATTTCAATTTGTGATAAAGTAATGGTGCTTCGTGATGGGGAAGTGAAAGCATTTGATAGCGCTGATAAGGTTTTAGGAAAATCATCACAATCAAATTCAGGGATGGCAACTTTAGGGGTGGCGGCATGATGATACCAGGAAAAATCGAATCCAAAATTGCTGACAATGCTATCAATTATGGAGTTAAAGCGCTGATTGTTTTTGCTGTAGTTTTTCTTGGTTGGGCAGTATTTTTACCAATCAAATCCGCATCAATTGCTGACGGCGTGATCGTACTCGATTTTAACAGCAAAACCATACAACACCTAGAAGGTGGGATTATTGATCAGATTCTGGTTAAGGAGGGGCAGATGGTAAATGAGGGGGATGTTTTGCTTTATCTTCACGATATCAAAGCAAAAACTGAGCAACAGATTTTAAAAGAAAGGCTGTGGACGATGCAGTTACAAAAAGAGCGCCTTAAAGCAGAAAAAGAAAATAGACAGAGTTTGAATCTTGATAACTTTCTTTCTGAAGTGGGGGAGTTGCCGCAAGATGATAATGCAAAACTGGAGGAAATCGCCTCTAATCAGTTGAGGCTTTTTAAATCGAGAAGGGATAAAAGGCAGGGAGAAGTGAAAGTTTTGGAGAAGAAGCTAAAATCAGCGGAAATCAGGCTTAGGCTTTTTCAGAAGGAACTTGAGCTTATCAAGCCACTAGTTGATGAAGATAATTTACCGGTTTTGCGCGAAATTGATTTGCAAAAATCAATTGCTCAAACCGAAGAAGAAGCAGAAACGGCAAAGCTACAAATTGCTAATTACAAAAATGATGACCTTTCTGAAACTCTTAAAGAAATCAAAGAAAGTGATATGGAAATTGTTGCACTTTATAACCAGCTTTCTGCTTCAAAAGATATCTTAAAAAGATCGGCAATTACATCACCGGTTGCGGGTAAAATCATGAATATAAAATATCACACCATAGGCGCAGTTGTTCCTCCTGGTGGTGAAGTAATGAGCATTGTGCCACAGCATGAAGAATTGATTATTGAAGCCAAAATAAAGCCGCAGGACATCGATAATGTGGTAGTGGGCATGAAATCAAAAATCCAGCTAACCGCTTACAAAGGTAAAAAAGTTCCAAAAATCAATGGCGAAGTCAACAATGTTTCGCCAGATATTTTAACCAACGAACAAACTAGAGAATCTTATTTCCTGGCCAGAATTTCTATTAGCAAAAAAGACATAGAAAAGCTTAAAGATAAAATCGAACTTTATCCAGGAATGCCAGCGCAAGTCTTTATCATAACCGGATCAAGATCGCTGATTTCTTACATGTTTACGCCGATTTCTGATTCAGCTTATAAGGCATTTAGGGAAGAATAATAAAACAAAGAGAAAATATGCTACGATACTTTCATGCAACAATAATCTCATACTACACATTCTGCTTTTAGCTGGATGTTCAGCCATTAAAAATCGCCCTCAAGAATCGCAATTCTAAAAAGTGGAAGCTGGTGGGTATTTTTTAGACACAAAAAAACAGGCCGAAGAGTATTACGGCTTAGTGATAAATTTTAAAAATTTGCCAGATAATGCAAAATATCTGATAGCTGATTTTGAGCTACCCAACAACCGAGGATTATATGAGAGAAAAATTTTTCCTGCCGAGCGTAACAGAACAAATTTCTTCGTTAAATCTGATCCAATTTACGGACTTAAACAAGGTGTCTACCATGTAAAACTTTATTTAGCCGAAGATAAAAAAGGCGAAAAGGTGATTGATCAAGTGGATCAGGCGATATTGATTGGTCCTGGAATAAGTAAGGGTCGTGATTACACTACTCAATACACTCTCTTCAACGGAGAGAAAGAGATCAAAAAGCTTTTAGTAGTTGACACGCCATTTAATAAAAATCCAAAACTTCCCTCAGATGAAGATTTGAATAGAATATCACAAGTCTCTGACTCAATCTTTCTTTCTTCAGATCTAAAAGAAAAAGATAAGACTACGCGCGTTCAAGATAAGCATCTAAAAAGAACTCTTCAATAAAGAAATGCATCTTATGTAGATAGCAAATTTAGCTTTGTAAGACACAGAAAAAAGCCTAATGAAGAATGGAAAGCTGATTTATTTGGAAATTCTATAAGATTTGACAAAAATTTAAGTGCAGATGTTGCGTGAAAATGTTGCGTGAAACGCTTTTGGTCCAGGTACTTCTAAACATCTAGTTTGGGAAGTTTTTTCATCTATGATCTTGAGAGAGAGCTGTTCTGTAGCTTAGAAGGTGAATTTTTATCGACTAAATTTACCCTAGTAATTATTTGTCCAATCTTCTTTAGAGTTCTTTTTTGACCTTTGCCATGTTGTCACGGATATAGTCATAAAAAGAAACCAAGGCATAAAGCTGCTCATCTGAAAAACTGCAAACATCCTTGGAAAAATGATGTAAATCTGAAGAAAATTTCTCGGCAGAACTGCGCAAAAAATAAAACTCGATTTTGCTTTCGGGATTATTTCTTTGATCATTATTTTTTGTCATAAAGCTTCTTAAAAAGTTAATGTTAAAAACGCCGCGAAGCCTCTATTAGAGAGGCTCTACGAGCTATACATTAACTCCGCGGAAGTGTTCTAGCAAGCTGAAAGAAGGGGTTTATCTGATATTATTTAGCCAGTCTGCTAACATGGATGATAACCTAGAAGATGGGCTATTTTTACCAACAGGAATCATGCCCCCAATCACAATTGGGCATCCCCTATTGTCTATAGTCTGCTTATTAAGCAGTTTTTTAGTTTTTACATCATAAATAGATATTGTTAAGTCAACTGTATCAATGCTTGCTGGCTCATTAAACTGACCATTTGGACTTTGACTGGAAGCGCATAAAAAATAACTGGCATCCTTCCATTGAGCAATCTCGATATCGATTAAGTATTGACTTCCTCGAGTAGAAGCTTCCTTAAAAACCTCGTCCAATTTTAGGTTTTTTTCGCCTATTGTCAGTTGTCCTAATTTTTCAGATAAGCCGTTTCTAAATGTGGCAACAACCTCTTTTGCACTATCCGGATTTTCTTCCAGATTCTTTGTAAGAAAAGTTTTCTGAAAACCATTCTTTGGATAATTCAGATAAAAGCTACTTTGGGTATTGATTGGATTATCCTTGTTAAAAACTCTGATTTGTTTGCTAGTACCAACCCAAGTACAGCTCGTCACAAATAAAGAGATAAGTAGAGTAGTTATCGATAACTTCTTCATAAAGATTTGATTTAGTTTTTTAGTATTTCGGTGAAAAAAAATGGTTAGACGTAATACAAAGTAGTCACATTATTAAAAAACTCAACAAAAGTTAGTAAATGAGACAAAAATTTCGTTCGCAGAACTAATAAAAGAAGTTCGAGTGAGACATCATGGAGCCGCTATTTTTGAGCCTTAACTTTTTTGAAAAGGTTAAGTTTATTTGGAGAAACGGAGAGAAAAATTACCAGAAATTGGCAAAAATTCAGAAAATCGGAGAGGAAGAAGTTAAGCCGAAATGAAAATTGTGATGTCGTAGGAAGCCGCTAATGCTGGGCTTGCGGGCGGTAAGAGAAAATCGAAAAAATACAGCGGAGAACAAGTTAGAGCTTAGGGGTTGGCGGGGCGAAGGTACCTTTTTGTGAACTTCTCTCCCTTTTGTCACCACCAGTATTTATAAGGCTCGAAAGACCATTTTAGATGTACCAAAAAGTTCGAAGTGAAAATCTTAGGTGGGCGAAGTTTCTTTTTTGCGAAATTTTAGCAATATTCTAAGTTTGATTTTTTTAACAAAGAACCTTACCGATTCAAATCACTGAAAAATGGATAAAATTGGATATTTATGTGGATATTTGGATATTTTTTTGGTAAAATAATAGCTTAAAATTTGGCAACTTAAGTTAGAGAACACAAATGACCGACTATCAAGTCACGATAACTAACGAAATTCTTAACATCATCAGCGAGCTTGATGAGTTTAAAGGCAGATGGCAAGCCATCAACAGCCTTTCATTTAACCGCTTAAGCTTATTAAAAAAATCGGCAACCATTGAGTCAATTGCTTCAAGCACCAGAATTGAAGGAGTCAAGTTAAGCGATGAACAAGTCGAGACTTTACTTTCGAAGATAAAAAGGAAATCCTTTAAAAGTCGCGATGAAGAAGAGGTGGTGGGATATTCTGAAGCAATGGATTTAATTTTAGAAAATTTCGATGATTTAAAAATTACCGAAAATCATTTTAAACAACTGCACTCGATGCTTTTAAAACATAGTTCCAAAGATGTCCGCCATCGAGGCGAATATAAAAAGCTCAATAATCATGTGGTGGCAATCGATGTCAAAGGCAAACAAATTGGCATTATTTTTAAAACTGCAACACCTTTTGCAACTCCCAAGAAAATGGCTGATTTATTGGCTTGGCTCAATAATAGTTTGGAGCAAAAAACCAATCATCCGCTGATTATTACTGGAATTTTTATCGTAATTTTTTTAGCAATTCACCCCTTTCAAGATGGCAATGGCAGGCTCTCGCGAATTTTAACCAATTTGCTATTGTTAAAATTTGGCTATAGTTATATTCAATATAGTTCACTTGAAAGGGTTATTGAAGATAACAAAGACCTTTATTACAAGCATTTACGCAACTGCCAAATTACCCTTGAGTCCAAAAAACCAAAATTCGAAAATTGGATTTTATTTTTCTTAAAATCGCTGAAAAAACAAAAAGAAAATTTAGAGGAAAAAGTTAAGGCTGAAAAAATTCTCCAAGAAAATTTTGATGACCTACATTTGAAAGTTTTAAAGACTCTTAAAAATCACAAGAAACTTGCATTATCCGATATTCAAAAGCTTACCAAGGCAAATCGTAACACAATTAAAGTTAAAATTCGCGACTTAGTTGCGATGAAAAAAATTAAGAGTTTCGGCAAGGGCAGGGGTGTGGTTTATGAAATTTGCTGAAAATTTATTCTGATAATTGATTTATACCATTTCAACTTAATAAATGATAAATTAAGCAAAATATTTTTAAAAGTCGTGCTAACGCAACGAAGTTTTTTTAGGTCGTACCTAACGCAACGCTCGCGTTTTTTTAGATAAAAATATTTAAAAATTGAAGTCGTATATCCATACGGCTGAGGCTTTTTAAGAATTTTTAGCAAAAAATTTGAACTTAAAT
>VGDJ01000067.1 GCA_016869775.1 Alphaproteobacteria bacterium | reverse complement strand
GATTTTTTTAGTTGTAAAAAAACTTCATCAACAATTTTTGTGCCACAAAAAATCAAATCTTGACGAGCATTAATTTGAAAAGTACATATCGAAAATTCATCGATTGTTAAATCAGAAGTGATGTCGCTAAAAGCATTATCTTCGATCAAAGCCATTTGAATTATCGAAGGCAAAGTTTGGAGGGGTTGGCGATTTGAGGAAATAAAATAAGAATTATCTTTGATCATAAAATATATTCAAAAAGCCCAAAATTATTCTGTGAATTCATGATAATTATAAAAAATTAACTTTGACAATATCAATGAAATCAATGACTAAAGTCATAAAATTATGATTTTATTGAATAACATTCGGCGGGGTTAAAATTTTGCTTTTTGAGCTTCGAAAGGCGCTCATTAATGAAGTGACGCATAAAATTCATTTCTTCAACCGAAATTTGTCTTTTACCACTTTCACTCTCATCAATCAGATTTTTTATAACTTTGAAAGCCATACAAGAGTCACCTTTTTTTTCACCAATAAAAGCGGGCATTTGTCTGGTCCAAATCGGTGCTTCTTTGGCATTATTTTGCGCTAATTTTTGCGCGAAATACAAAGATTTATCAAGGTCATTCAAATCTTTTTTGGCAATAAAAGTTGCTTGAAAAAGCCACCACCAATTTTTATCAATATCGCGCGAAGAATGCTCGTCAAGATATTGTAAAACATATTTTAAATCGCCTTTGTTTTGAGTTTGAGCGTAATAATAACTAGCTAATGAAGGAATTAATCGCGAATCTGCGTTCAATTTATCCAAAGTCGACATCCAATCATAAACCCGCGAATAATCATATTTATCCAAACTTACGAAGCCTGCAAAAATATCGCCCGAATTTTGTAACCTCAGTGCTAAAGTTCTAAATAGGAACTCATTATCACCAAAAGATGAGGCTTTAATAAGATGATTCGAAGGGGCGGGAGGGACTATTTCATCAACTAATCTATATTTTTCGGTTGCTTTCCAAAAAAAAATCTGCGCAACAAAAACTACAACAAACAACCAAAAAAAAATTTTATGTGAATATATGTAAAAAAATAATTTGAAATTCTTCACCGCGTAAACAAAAACTAAAATTGCTTTTTCTTAAAATCATGAAATGCCATAAAAATCATTAACGGCAAATATATAGTGGATTGGAAAAAAATAACCCACAAAACCATGTTGTCTTTGACACCGTAAATTGGCCAAGAGCTTTGGGAAAAAAGGTCGAGCCTTGGAAAAATCACCGATAGAATTTTTAAAGCGATACCTAACTCACCGTGCTTTGCACTAGTTAACTCATCAGTAAAATCAATTGTCATAACAAACATGCCCATAAGACGCGAGACGGCATAAAATCCAAAGGATGCCAAAATCGCTGAGAAGGAGTTTTTAAGTATCAATGAACCAAGAAGAGCAAAAGAAATGACTATTAGATTTTCAGAAAGGGTTGTTAAAAACCAGTATAAAGCTCCAATTTTATCAACCTTAAAAACTAACAAAACCGCTGAAATTATGGGCAACAAAATTAGTAAATTTGCGATAAAAAAACCCAACAAATAACCCAAAATAAACTGTTCACGCGAAATCGGTTTTGATAAAATAAATTCAATTTCTTTGTTATCAAAAGCGCGAGCAACATTAATACAAACAAATAAAATCATGCCCAATGATAAGATTGTTCGCGAAGTCCCAAGGGCATATGCTATTGATGATTGATTTTGTTCAACCATCATAGTAGAACCTAAAAAAATTGATACTGCAAAAGCTAAAGCAATGAAAGTTAGCAAGCCCAGATAGAGTCGATCTCTAAGACCGTTTTTGAGGATATATTTTAGAATTGACTTCATGATTAAAAATAATTTCGACGATTGACATCATACTTCTCTTCAAGCTCGCGATCGATTTTATTGGCACGCGTTCCGCTATTTATGATGGTGGCTTTGATAAAAATAACGGTTTCACTAACATCGAGTTTTTTAAACATTGATTTAAATAACCAACCCAAAATCGGCACATTTCTCAAAAAAGGCACGCCAGCGCTTTCGCTATTGGAAGTATTTGTCATTAAACCGCCCAGAACAATTACATTTCCCGAAGCTACCTTCACCGCAGTGCTTAACTCTCTGGTATTAATAATTGGAACTTCATTTTGATACTTAAATTTAGAGTCATAACCGGTAGTAGGATCTATGACGGACCCAGTGTTATTAGTAATTTTTGGCTGAATATTCATTGTAATTTCGCCAGTTTTTAAATTAATTGAAGGCGTGATTTCGATTTGCGTACCAACATCTTCTTCTTGTTTGGTTGAAGTAACGGTTCCAAGAACGGTTGAAGCCGTTCCTCCGGTTGTTGATCCCTGAGCGCTTTGCTGAGCTTCCACCTTAAAATACACTAACTTGTTGGTAAAATTTAATGAGGCTTTTTGATTATTCATGGCGTGCAATCTTGGGTTTTGAATAGTTTTTGTGACGCCAAACTTTGACATGGCGCTAACGGCAACATTTATATCTCCTCCAAATATTTTAATATTTTGAAGAATTGGGGCCGTTGGCCCAGTGGATGTTGATGATCCAGAAGCAGCGGATGATGAAAGAGGAGAATTAGAAATATATGATTGGGAACCGTTTACACTGAAATTAATAAAGTCTTTTGACCAATCAATTCCAGCTCTAAATTCATCATTAAGTTTTACTTCAACAACCTTTGCCTCAATCAAAACTTGGGCTGAAGCTTGAGTATTGACATCGGCGAGGTATTTCTCAATTGCACCATGTTGTCTTTGAGTGGCATAAATTGTAAGCATTCCCGCTGATTTATTGGAAGTAACTGATGATTTAACGCTCTCACCTTCGGAAGGTTCAGAACTAAAAATATTTTCGATGTTAGTTTGCACTTCATCCCAGAGTGGAGAGCCATCGACATAATCAACAAAATAATTTTTCATTAAAGGCTTATCGGTTTCAAAATATAGAACCTTGTTTTTGTATGAGTAGCGCAGTTTTCCTTGCGTAGCGATTCTATCAATGATTTCTTTGAATGGACGATTTTTGGCATTGATAATTACGCCTCCAGAAATTTTTGGATCAACGTCAACATCAATTTCAGCAATCCTTCCTAATTCAATCAAAACATCTCGCAAAGGAACTTGGTCGGTTACATAAAATGAGATTATTTTTTCACCTCCAATTTTTGGAGTTGGGACTGGAATAATTGATTTGTTAATGCGAGGCAACGGAGCTTCAGATTTTTGAAGATCTTGTTTGTCTTTTTTGTCTTCTTGCTTTGATCTGATTATTGAATCTTTGATATCTTGTTCGGTCATTCCAACTTCATCAAGAGTTGGATCGAGTCTTCCTTGAGAACATGAAAAAATTCCGACCAAAAATAGCATTGCAAAAAGCAATTTTATGCAATTAAGAAAATTGTTTTTGGGACTATCTATTTGAGGACTCACTGGGTAAGAATTTATTAATAATTTGCAAATTTATTTCTGATTAGATAAGTTATTTTGCTTTTTTTGTTAAGCAAATTTTTTTTCAAGAAATCTGTATTAATTTTTTAATTTTCTCAAAAAAATATTTGAAAAATTTAAAAACATTTTCTGGATTTTCTGGAACAATTTTCAAAAAAATTTCCTATAAATTTCTACAATGATTTTGAAAAAAATCCTATAAAATTAATTTAAAATTAATCTCCAAAGCTCCTTAAGAAATGCTTAAAAACCAAGATAAAATTTTTACCAATCTTTATGGCTTTGAGCCAAATAACCTAGAAAGCTCCAAAAAAAGGGGGGATTGGCTCGATACCAAAAAATTCCTTGATAATGGTAGCGAATGGATAATTGAACAAATAAAAAATTCTGGGCTTAGAGGTCGTGGTGGAGCGGGATTTCCAACCGGCACAAAATGGTCTTTTGTTCCTAAAAAAACTAACCCGAGCGAGGGTAAACCCCACTATTTAGTAATCAACGCTGATGAATCAGAGCCCGGCACTTGCAAGGATCGTGATATTTTACGCAATGAGCCCCACAAGCTTATCGAAGGCTGTCTTATTGCTTCGAAAGCCATTAACGCCAATACCTGCTATATCTATATTCGCGGTGAGTATTATAACGAAGCTCGCGTGCTTGAAAATGCAATAAACGAAGCATACGAAGCTAACCTTATCGGCAAGAACGCGTGTGGCTCTGGTTGGGATTTAGATATATTCATCCATCGTGGTGCAGGGGCTTATATATGCGGTGAAGAAACCGCTCTCCTCGAGAGTCTTGAGGGCAATAAAGGACAGCCTCGACTTAAACCACCATTTCCGGCGCTAATTGGTTTATATGGTTGCCCAACAGTAATTAACAATGTTGAATCAATTGCAGTAGTACCTGAAATTCTTAGACGCTCAGCCAGCTGGTTTGCATCTTTAGGTCGCGAAAAAAACACTGGCACAAAGATCTTTTGCATATCAGGTCACGTAAATAATCCATGCAACATAGAAGAAGAAATGGGAATTCCACTAAAAGAACTTATCGAAAAACACGCTGGCGGAGTTATCGGAGGTTGGGACAACCTATTGGCGGTAATTCCGGGCGGATCATCTGTGCCTCTTATCAAAAAAGATATTTGCGATACAGTTTTAATGGATTTCGATTCACTTAAAGCTGTTGGAACTGCCCTTGGAACTGCTGGTGTTATTGTTATGAACAAATCGACCGATGTAATAAATGCCATTGCAAGATTATCACATTTTTATAAACATGAGTCATGCGGTCAATGCACACCTTGTCGTGAAGGAACCGGTTGGATGATGCGTATAATGGATCGCATGGTGCAAGGCGATGCCAAGGTTGAAGAGATTGATCAGTTATATAATTTAAGCAAACAAATCGAAGGTCACACGATTTGCGCTCTCGGCGATGCAGCAGCTTGGCCGGTTCAGGGTCTCATTAAAAATTTCCGCGACGAAATGGTCAAGAGAATTGAAAGCAAATTATAATATGCAAAAAATTGTTGCCCTAATCACCGCTTGCGGAAGAGGAAATCGATTTAATCGTGGCGAGGGCATTCCCAAGCAATACCTTCCGCTGGCTGGGATTTCAATGCTTCGGCACTCGATTCAAGCATTTTTGAATCACCCGCAGATTTCTGATGTTATTTGCGTAATTCATCCCGATGATGTCGAACTTTATGAACAAGCTACAATCGGACTCGATCTTCTTAATCCGGTTTTTGGCGGAGAAACTCGCCAAGCATCAATCCGTAAAGGTCTCGAAGAACTTATCGATTATAATCCAAGCAAAGTTTTAATTCATGATGGCGTTAGGCCCTTCATCTCAAAAAGAATAATTAACGGTATTCTTGAAAAACTCGAGTCGCATCCTGCAGTCATTCCGGCCATTGCCGTTGAAGATACCATCAAAAAAATTGGTGACGGTAAAATTGAATGGACTTTAGAGCGCGAAAATTTGTGGCGCGCGCAAACCCCTCAAGGATTTATATATCAAGATATTCTGAACTCTCATGTGGCTTTTAAAGACCTAAATTTCACCGATGATTCATCTCTTAATGAATATGCCGGAATTCCCGTAGCTATCGTTCCTGGATCACAAAATAATTTTAAAATTACCACCGAAGAGGATTATGAACGCGCCAAACACATGCTTCCGTTTTTGATTGATGAATATCGCGAAGAAACGCGAGTCGGAACCGGATTTGATGTTCACGGTTTTCGCGCAATTGAAGAAGGCGAAAATAATTTTATTAGAATTTGTGGCACAGAAATCGAGTTTGACAAAAAAATTCTCGCTCATTCCGATGGCGACGTTGGCATTCACGCTATCATCGACGCATTGCTTGGAGCAATTGGTGAAGGCGATATCGGCGAACACTTTCCTCCAAGCGAACAAAAATGGAAAAATTGTGATTCTCGCGAAATGCTAAAAAAAGTTTATGAGCTAATCCAAAAATCATGCGTGATCATCTCCAATATTGATGTTACAATCATTTGTGAAAAGCCCAAAATCACCAAATATAAATTGAAAATGAAAGAAGAAATATCCTCGATCCTTGGAATATCAACCAAGAAAATCAACATTAAGGCCACCACCACCGAAAAACTGGGATTTATTGGTCGCGAAGAGGGAATTGCTTGTCAAGCCGTGGCTAGTGTGGTTTATCAAAGTCACAAGCTAAACTCGTAAGTCAATCAACAAACTGTTAAATTAGTTTTTTAGTTAAAGAATTGCATTTTTTAGCAACGTTTCGGCAAAATAATCAATAAATCTGGGCCACTTAAAACTTGGGGGATTTACAAAATAACCTTTTCATCGGCAACTTTTTGAACATGATCCATGCGCAATTGTAAATCGATATGAATCTTTTCAAGCGATGATTGGTTTATATCGCGTGGTATTTCAAAAAACTCATCATCAATACAAAAACACAAATTTGAAAAGGGCAAAGGAACCTTAAAATTATCCCAGCTTTTTTTGATTATCTTAAATTTTGAACAAGAATATGAAATTGGTACCAGCTTTGAGCCAGTAATCTTGGCAATATTTAATAATTCGCCATTAATTTGTTGATTTGGGCCACGCGGGCCGTCTGGAGTAATGCCAAGAGCATAACC
>VGDJ01000066.1 GCA_016869775.1 Alphaproteobacteria bacterium | reverse complement strand
GGGAGTTGCCACCAAACACTTTTAAAAGTACCAATCGGACTCTGATTTACAACGATATAATTAAAAAAAGAAATGATAAAATTTTGGCTATTCAGAAAAAATATCAAGACGAACTCGATGCGCTTGAAAAATCTGGAAGTACAGATCAGCTAAGAATCGATAAATTAAAAAAACAGCTTGAAGATGCTAGTAAACTAAAAATAATTCAACCAATTGTTGAATCAATAGCTGATAAAAATATCAATTCAGAATCTGATAATTCTAACTCTTCAGATAATAAAAATTTTAATAACAATCCTATAGTTTTAAAACCTATTAATGATAATTCTAAAAATTCTGATCTCGAAAATTCTCAAACGAAAAATCAGTCTCCAATTCAAAATTTAATCAATAAAACTAATGAAGTTTTAAATCTAGATAATGATGTTAACGCAGATAATTCACTTGAAAATAACGCAGATAGTCTCAACGAGAGCAATCAATCCAACGACTCATCTTTTAAAATTCCGCCAGTTTATATAAAACAACAAAATGGTGAAAAAGATTTTAAGAATAGCAATATAATCGATAACAAAAATAATTTCCCACAATTTGTAAATTAAAAATGAATAAAATTTTAACTCTAATTTTACAGCTTTTTAGAAGATTATCGGGAATTTTTGTTGTTGTGGGCGCTCTTTATCTAGCGTTAATATTGATTACCTTTAATATCGACGATCCATCTTTTAATACATTTTCAACCGCTAATAATATTAAGAATTTTGGTGGAATTGCTGGTGCTAGAATAGCTGATTTATCATACCAATTAATTGGTTTAAGCTCTTTTATTTTGGTGATTTTTATATTTAGTTTAGGACTTCAACTAATCGATATTAATGGTATTGAATATTTTCTTGGAAAACTGGTCATCATTCCAATTTGTATTTTAGCATTTTCACTATTTTTTGCACTTTTTCCAAAACCTGAATGGTGGAACTTCAGCTCCTTGGGAGGTGTAAATGGTGCATTTTTAATTTATAAATTTCAGCAAATCCCAAAATATTTACTTTTTTTTATAAGTTTATTTTCTGCCATTTTTTTGTTTTCAATAATTGTAGAAGTAAGCTTCAAAGATTGGATTTATTTTTTTCGATATACCTTTGCGTGGATAAGATTTTTATTTGAAAAATATATTTTGCCAGAAAGTAAAAATTTTATAGCGCAGCGCAGTAATCAATCAAATAATCAAATAACTATTCAAGAAAACGAATTGTTAGATATTGAAGCGCTTGAAGAAGATGAAATAGAAGATATAAAAAATATTGAGAAAAATCACAAAGAAAATCTGAAAGCTCAGCTTAAAACTAGCAAAATCAAAAAACCCAAAAAACGCAATAGCTCATATTTTTTACCAACTTCAGAACTACTTACTGATCGCTCGGCCGAAAATAAAGATAAAAAAATTCCCAAAGAGTTGGTTGAAAATCAGTCAAAAATGCTTCTTAAAGTTCTTGATGATTTTGGAGTTAAAGGTTTTGCGGTTGGCGCAAAGGTCGGTCCAGTAATCACATTGCATGAATTCGAGCCCGAAGCTGGAACAAAAGCTTCACGAGTCATTTCTTTATCTGATGATATTGCTCGGTCGATGAGCGCTGTTTCGGCAAGAATTGCAGTCGTTTCTGGTAAAACATCGATTGGTATTGAGCTGCCAAACCCTAAGCGCGAAATGATTTTTTTAAGAGAGATGCTGGAATCCAAAGATTACAAATTTTCACAACATTTTCTGCCAATGATTTTAGGTAAAGATATCGGCGGTGAAATTATGGTGGCCGATTTAGCCAAAATGCCACATCTTTTGATTGCAGGAACAACAGGTTCTGGAAAGTCCGTTGGGCTTAATGTAATGATTTTGTCGCTTCTTTTTAAACTTCGCCCTGATGAATGTAAATTCATAATGATTGATCCAAAAATGCTTGAATTATCAATTTACGATGGAATTCCACACCTTTTATCGCCAGTTGTTACCGAACCTGGAAAGGCGGTTATTGCTTTAAAGTGGGTGGTTGCTGAAATGGAAGAGAGATACCGCTTAATGTCAAGTTTTGCGGTCCGTAATATTGCTGGCTACAATGAAAAAGCTGAGAAAGCAATTCTGAGTGGCGAGAAACTTATGCGTAAAGTTCAAACTGGTTATGATCCATCGAACGGCAAACCGATAATCGAAGAAATCGAGTTTGAGCCCAAAAAATTACCTTTTATTGTTGTTATAGTTGATGAAATGGCCGATTTAATGCTGGTAGCTGGAAAAGAAATAGAAAATTCGGTACAAAGATTAGCGCAAATGGCTCGTGCCGCCGGTATTCACTTAATAATGGCCACTCAACGCCCTTCAGTTGATGTCATTACGGGCGTTATTAAAGCTAATTTTCCAACCCGAATTTCGTTTCAAGTTACTTCGCGTATTGACTCAAGAACGATATTGGGCGTTCAGGGCGCTGAACAACTCTTGGGTCAAGGTGATATGATTTTTATGTCGGGCGGAAGCAAAATGACGCGCGTTCATGGCCCATTCTGCTCTGATACCGAAATAGAAAACATCGTAAATTATATTAAAAGTCAGGATTTATCAGAATTTGAAGAGGGGGAACAAATATCCTTTGAGGTTCCGATTCCAAATTCGTCATCAGATGAAAGTGCTAACTTTTCTGACGGCAGTGGTAGCGATGATGATCTTTATAATCGTGCTGTTATGATCGTTAAACGTGATAAAAAACCCTCAATTAGTTATGTTCAAAGACAACTCAGAATTGGCTATAACCGTGCCGCAACTCTGATTGAAAAAATGGAAGAAAATGGCGTTATCTCAGCACCAAATATTTCTGGTAAAAGAGAAATCTTAGAAGAATAGTGAATTTTAAATTTATTAATTAACCCAAAAAAATATGGATAAATCATCGGTTTCAATAATAAATCTTATAGTTCAGGCAGATTTTGTTGTGCAGTTTGTTATTTTATTAATGACAACCGCTTCATTGGTTTCTTGGGCAATAATTTTTGATAAATTTATTAAATTTAAAATTCTTAAACATCGAAGCGATAAATTTGAAGATTCTTTCGAAAATAATATCCCTCTTGAAGACATTTTTAACCAAGCTAAAAATAACGATAATCATCCCTTGGCAAGAATTTTTTTAGCATGCTTGAGGGAGTGGAAAGCTAGTAACATCAAACAAATTGCTAGCCAAGGTCCTGACAAAAAGGATTCTCTCAAGGAACGCTTGACAAATGCCATGCAAATTGCATCAAATCGCTCGATGTTGAAGCTGGAATCGGGCTTAAATTTGTTGGCAATTATTGGTTCATCTGCTCCATTTGTGGGTTTATTTGGGACGGTTTGGGGTATCATGAATTCATTCCAAAGTATCGCGGTAAGCAAAAACACTAGTCTCGCAGTGGTTGCTCCAGGAATTGCCGAAAGTCTTTTAGCGACTGCAATAGGTCTTTTTGCTGCAATTCCTGCGGTATTTTTTTATAATATTTACACTGCTAAAATTAATCATTTTCACGAACGGGCTGGTAATTTTTCTTTAATGCTTTTGAACTCTATGTCAAAAGAGCTCGATCGTTATTAATATTTATTATAAAAAACCTCTAAGCCTTTAAAATCCCAAATTACTAACAGCTAAATTAGCCATAATATCTAATTATGAAAAAAATTTTTATCAATAATGCGAGCCACTATTTCAGGCTTTTGCTTTTATCATTTTGTTGTGTATTAATTCATGTTTTTTGGTGCAATTTTGGAGGTATTTCCAAATATTTTTTATCACAAAGCAACAAATTCTTCGAAATCTCGTTAGACACTTTTTTGTGTATTTTTATACTTTCTTTAGCCTTGGCGCTGTTGTTTTCGCTTAATATCTTTTTAACTCGGATCTTTATATTTTTGGCCAATTTTATTGGTGCGATTTATACTTATTACTCACTTCATCTCGGAATTATCATCAACGAACAAATCATGATTTCGGCGCTGTTTTACGCCGAAGAAAACGATATTTCTTCTTCTTTCGATTATTGGGTTTTTATTTATACAATTTTTTTAATGCTGGTCTCAACGATGGCAATTTTTGGGCTAGAAAAAAAACTTAAAGTTAAATCAAAATATTCTTTCAAAAAAAATCAACTAATTGAAATTTTAAAAAATAATTTTGCGCGTCTAACAATTTCTATAATTTTTATTTTATTATTTTTAGCGCCTGTTCATAAAAATGTTTTTGTTCTAACATACAAACTCAAGACTTTTGCTGAACAGATGATGCCCTCATATTTGATTGCACAATACAAAGAAATTAAATTAATGCATAAAAGTTCAAAAAAAATTGAACTGAAGGGCTACGAAGATTATGGCTTTAAATTACAGAAAAGTGATAATGAAACCCAAGCAACTATTGCTGTAATTGTTATTGGCGAATCGCTTCGAAGCGACAGACTTTCAATCAACGGATATGATCGCCAGACAACTCCAAAAATGCAAAAAATTCCAAATTTATTTGCATTTAAAGATGTTTTAACTTGCGCCACCTCGACTTCGGCCTCTTTGTTGTGCATGTTGACCGACGAAAAACAAGATGAATGGATGCCAAAATTTGCCTCTTCAACAAACGAAAAAAAATATTCAGTGGCAAAAGTTTTGAAGGATGTCGGGTTTGATATAACGGTTTTAAGCTCAGCTAACAAGGATTCTGGCATATATATCTACAAAGATTTTCATGCTCCCGACAAAATTATTATGGCCAGCGAGCTTCGCAAAAAATATATGTCGGAGCTTAATGATTTTGGCGATTTGTTGTTGTTGCAAGAGATAAAAACTGATGTTACCAAAAATAGCCTATACGTGCTAGGCACCCGCGGAAGTCACAGAGAATATTATGGCAATTATACGCGTGATTTCGCCAAATTTCAGCCCGACATTGGTCATTCTCTTGAGCAAATCGCTAATTCATACGACAACTCAATTGTGTATTTTGATAATTTCATGAATGAGTTGGTGAATAAATTAAAAGATAGCAATGCCATAGTTTTCTATACTTCGGATCATGGCGAGTCGCTTGGTGAAAATAATATTTTTTTGCACGGAGCGCCACTTGAGAATGCGCCAAGAGAGCAAAGAAGAGTGCCAATGATTATTTGGATGTCAGATAAATTCATTGAATCCAACCAAAAAAAATATGCCAATTTAAAAAAAGCTAATGAGCTTAATCGCACTGAAAAACTTGAGGTCAAACATGATCATTTTTTTCATACAATTATTGGCTGTCTTGGAATTATCCCGACCAAAAAAATTGAAAATAGCGACTTAAATTTGTGCGATATTTCTGTTGGTAAATAACCCCAAAAACTCTCATAAGAATATCTCGAAAGCTTTCATAAAAAGTATTTAAACTTTGGTAATAATCAAAATTATCTTCACTCAAAATTACACTAAAAAAACCCAATGGAATTTGAAGCAGAATTTAGGTTAAATTTTGCTGAAAATACTCTTTAAGATTTTTTGAGAATTAGTCGGGAGTGTAATATTGCGTTGCATACCTTGCCTTGCAGAAGTGAGGGACTGATTGTCACTCACTCAGAATGAAATTGCTAAAATGTTACTTTTTATGGAAAGGGCTCTAAGTCTATAAACTACTTGCTACATGAATAACGACGATTTAGATTTTTGAGCGTAAACCAATAAGTTTTTTCCAAATAGAAATTTGCAAACCAAAGCGTCAAGTAGTTTACTGAGCGGAAAAGCATATTTGTCATATATCGCCATGCTTTTTTCTTCAGATTTTTCTGGGGAGTATCCTTTTATTTTGATTTAGAGCCATGCAAAAAAACCTATGCTGTCAGAGTAGTGGGATTTCGTTACCTCAAAACCAGAATTTTTCAGTTTTCTCAGAAGATCGCTTTTCTGATATCTTCTGAAGTGTCCAAATTTCTTATCTAGATCTGAGTAAATATCTTGAAAAGCAGGAACATATATGATCAATGAGCCGGCATTTTTCAATTTTGAGTTTAGTTCATTGAGGACCAATTCGTCGTTTTCTATATGTTCAAGAACATTTGAGCAGTATATCACATCAAATTTTTTCACGATCTGGTTCATGCTTTTGTAACAAAAAAACCTCTTTTCTCGATAATCACTCTCTGTTTAGGATCGATTTATAGGCATTCAGGTTTGATACCAGTCTCTCGTAACCAAAGATTTGCTAGTGTTCCTATTCCAGCCCCAAATTCAAGCACATCATTAGACTTGTGTTGGTTTTTTGTTAATTTTGAAATGAGATCCTGATTGTAGTTAATCAAATACTTCTCACCAGCCCATAACTCATCTGTGCCAGCGTAATTATTTTTGCTACAAGTCTGGGCATTTTTAGGTACTGCTGTTTTCATAATAGAAATTTGCTGTTTTAGATTATTAGATACTACCCAATAAAGTTTATTTTTAGGTATTTATTGATCTTGTTTACTTGTCCAAAAGTGATATTTACCTTAATTTGAAGATCAATAAGAATTTACTGCGAAACTAGTCTAAATGAGCAAAAAATGACAGTTTTCATTTACACCAGAGTCTCTACTAAACTTAAGCGATGACGGAAATTCGCTTTAAGGCTATCAAAATAATCTTGTGTACTACAATTTCT
>VGDJ01000065.1 GCA_016869775.1 Alphaproteobacteria bacterium | reverse complement strand
TTTGCCACCCGGTTTCATATCAGCAATATAAGGGGTGCGCTTAAAAATTTTGGCAATATCGAATACATCAAAATTAATGCCACATTCATTGGCAATTGCCGGCAAATGAAGCACAGCATTGGTCGAACCACCAGTTGCCGCCACAATTGTTGTAGCATTTTCGAGGGCTTTGAGCGTCACAATATCACGCGATTTTATGCCGAGCTCAAGCAAATTCATCACCGCTTTGCCCGAGTGATAAGAATATTCGTCGCGTGATTCATATGGCGCGGGCGCTCCAGAAGAACCCGGTAAAGCCAGCCCAATTGCTTCGGAAACACAAGCCATAGTATTGGCGGTGAATTGCCCGCCACAAGCTCCAGCCGATGGACACGCCACTTTGGCAAGCTCCGCCAAATCTTGCTCACTCATTTTGCCTGCGTCCCTTTGGCCGACAGCTTCAAAAACATCGACGATGGTCACATCTTTGCCCTTAAATTTCCCTGGTAAAATCGAACCGCCATACATAAAGACCGAAGGAATATTTAGTCTACACATTGCCATCATCATGCCGGGTAAAGATTTGTCGCATCCCGCCAAGCCAACTAGGGCGTCGTAGCAATGCCCGCGCACCGTAAGCTCGATGGAATCGGCAATAACTTCGCGTGAAACTAAAGATGATTTCATGCCTTGATGCCCGTTGGCAATGCCATCGGTGACGGTTATGGTGGTAAATTCACGAGGGGTTCCGCCAAAATCTTTAACGCCTTTTTTGGCAGGTTGGGCTTGCCTTGCCAAAGCGATATTGCAAGGCGCGGCTTCGTTCCAAGCGCTGACTACGCCAACAAAAGGCTTTTGAATATCTTCTTCACTTAAACCATTTGGATATAAATCAGTTTTGATGTTGTAAAGCATGGTTTTGCGCCCTTCGCATCCATGAGATGAAGTGACATAACGCGAAGGTAATTTCGATTTATCGATTTTGGTCATGATTTTAAAATTCAAATTCTTTGGTTAAAATTCTTTGGTTTTGAAGCCATAATGCTGAAGAAAGCGAATGTCGTTTTCAAAAAACATGCGAAGGTCGGTAATGCCATATTTAAGCATCGCCAAGCGCTCAATGCCAATGCCGAAAGCAAAGCCTTGAAATTTGTCAGGATCGATTTTGCAATTATTCAAAACATTGCGATGAATCATGCCACAACCCAAAATTTCCATAAATTTGTCGCCTTTGCCGATTTTGATTTTGCCATTTTCGATGGAATAGTTGATATCAACCTCTGCCGATGGCTCGGTAAATGGAAAGAAGCTTGGGCGAAAACGCAATTCTAAATTTTTTACTTCAAAAAAATCTTCTAAAAAATTCTCGATTGTGGCCTTTAAATGCCCCATATTTATAGCCTCTTCAACCACAAAACCTTCAAATTGGTGAAACATTGGCGTGTGAGTTTGATCGGAGTCACGACGAAAAACCCGCCCCAAAGCACAAACCCGAAGAGGTGGTTGCGAATTGAGCATTTTGCGAATTTGCGTATTTGAAGTGTGAGTTCGAAGCAAAAGTTCGGAATTTTCAAGATAAAAAGTATCTTGCATTTGGCGCGCTGGGTGGTCGGCGGGCATGTTGAGTGCGGTAAAATTATGAAAATCATCTTCGATTTCTGGGCCTTGTGCAAATTCATAACCTTGCGACGAAAATATTTGCTCGATTTCAAACATCACGCGATTAATTGGATGAATTAGCCCAATATTTTGAGGACGCACAGGTTCCGAAATATCAATTTTTTCGCCACTTAACTTTTGATTTAATTCAAGATTTTCAAAAAAATTTTTTTGTTCGTCGATTTTTTGCGCGATAAAATTTCGTGTTTCGTTAATTTTTGCGCCAAGCGATTTTTTTTCTTCAACATCAAGATTTTTAAGCTTTGCAAATAGCTCATTTATTGGGGCTTTTTTACCCAAAAAATTAATTTTTAACTCTTCAAGTTGTTGTTTATTTTGAATATTTTGAAATTGCGAATTGAAATCGGATAAAATGTTTTCTATGTTCATTGGATCGGGAATTTTGTTTTTTAAAATCAAATACTAAAATTATTTTTATGTCAACAAATTGGTTTGGAGCCTTCACTCTGCTAAAAAAAGAGGTCTATCGTTTTTTAAAAGTTTATCACCAAACTTTATTCTCTCCCGTCGTAAATATCGTGCTATTTTTGGCAGTATTTAATTTATCAGTTGGCAATCATATTCAAACTATCGAAGGTGTCGATTTTGCAGTTTTTATGTCAGCCGGACTTATCATGATGGCATCGCTTCAGAACTCCTTTGCCAACTCTTCATCGTCGTTTGTGATGGGTAAGGTCATGGGCCATATTGTTGACTATTTAATTCCGCCACTTGGAGCTCTTGAGCTACTGATTGCTTTTACACTTGGCGCAATTATTCGAGGAATTTGCGTTGGGATTGTTGCTTATTTAACTATATTGATTTTTGTTCCACTTGGTTTTCACAATTTTTTCATTGCGTTTTTTTATTTGTTTATAGGATGCATGCTTCTAGGGCTTCTTGGAGTTTTATGCGGAATTATTTCTGAAAGCTTTGATCATATGTCAGCCATGACAAGTTATTTAATAACCCCTCTTACCTTCTTATCTGGCACATTTTATTCTACTAATTCTTTACCAGAATTTTGGAAAAGCATCTCACATTTTAATCCATTTTTTTATATGATCGATGGCTTTAGATTTGGCATTACTGGTCATAATGATGGTAATTTATTGCTCGGCTCAATATACATTTTATTGATAAACTTAATTCTTAGCATCGCAATATTAAGAATGTTCAAAACGGGTTTTCGTATCAAAAACTAAAACTAATTTAATTATTATATAATTTAGGATTTGTTATAATTTTTTATAAAATTTTTTATTTTTTATAAAGTAATAAATAAATCTTGCATAATTAAATTTTTCACTAAAAAATCCTAAAAAAAGATTTATTTAATTTCAATTAAATAAACATCTTTGAAAATAATAAATCCCATCTCCAATAAACCCTTTTCGCCACATGAAAATGTTCAACAAAAAACACTTCGAGTCTTCAGACTCAAATGATTCACAAATAATCGATTTTTTACAACTTGCCAGAAGTCAAAATGTCGGTCCAATCACTTTTTATAAAATCCTCGAAAAATATGGCACGGTCTCAAGTGCAATCGATAATTTCAATGACATTGCGATCTCTTCAAATCGCAATATTCGGCTTCTCGATCGCAAAATTGCTATCGAAGAATTTGAAAAAACCCAAAATTTTGGTGCCAAATTTTTAACTTTTACTGATCCGCTTTATCCTCAAGCTCTTCGCGAAATTAGCGATTGCCCACCAATTATAACGGTTAAAGGCGATTTAGACCTCCTCAAACAAGAAAAAATCTCGGTTGTTGGCCCGCGCAACGCATCATTTAATGCGCTTTTATACGCCAAAAAATTTACTCTATTATTGGG
This sequence comes from Alphaproteobacteria bacterium, assembly GCA_016869775.1. GTDB lineage: Bacteria > Pseudomonadota > Alphaproteobacteria > Rickettsiales > UBA1997 > CAILUF01. The sequence continues at coordinate 3,223 of VGDJ01000065.1, read as the reverse complement.
TCAAAATTCAATTGTAAGCGTATCAGGAATGGCTCGCGGAGTTGATACGGCAGTCCATGAGGCTTCACTTTTGAGTGGAACAATTGCCGTTCTTGCCGGCGGAATCGATAACATTTATCCAATCGAAAATACCAAACTTTATCACCAAATTGCAGAATGCGGAATTATTTTATCTGAAATGCCGATCGGTTTTTCACCCAAAGGTCCAAATTTTATTCAACGCAATCGTTTGATTTCGGGCTTAAGCGTGGCCACAGTTATTATCGAGGCTGGTTTGCAATCTGGTAGTTTAGCCACCGCTCGTTTTGCTATCGAACAAAATCGTGAAGTATTCGCAGTTCCTGGGTCGCCTTTTGATCCGCGATGCCAAGGCACTAATCGCCTCATTAAGGAAGGAGCCAACATCATCACTGAAGTTGAAGATATCCTCACCGCCAGCACTCAAAAAAACAATCAACTCAAAAAAATTTCACAAATTTCTAAAATCAAAAAAGATTATAATTTTTCCAACGACGAAATTGGCTTGGTTAGCAAAAAAATCCTCGAAAATCTTAATAGCGAGCCGACTAATGTTGATCAACTTATTGCTCAACTTCAAATTCCGATAAACCTTTTTAACACAGCTATAATTCAACTCGAAATCGATAACTTAATATCGCTAAATTATGGCAAAATCGCTAAATTAATTACCGAATAATTTTCAATTTCATTTACAATTTTGACGATTTAAAAATTTTTAAATCACAAAAATTTGTTTTATTGAAATCTAACTAAATTTTATGAAAAGCGCGTATAGCGTCGATTAGTTTTTGATATTCGATTGGAAATTTTGTTAGCGATTGAGGAAGCAATTGACTAGATGATTGGGTCGGTAATTGAGTTTTTCCAATAATCCAATCGTATATCAACATATCATCTTCGGATAAAAATTTTTCACATAAATCTAATTCAAAATTTTTTAGAGCCGATTTATTTGCAACAAAAAAATTTCCCAACAAAAAATCGGTTTCTTTGCAACCCCTATGAACTGCCCGATATAAAATTTTTTTAATTTGAAGCTCTGAATTATCCATCTTTAACGATTAAAATATTTTTGGAGATTTTTTAGAGTCTCGGTGAGTTTATTGCCACAGTAAGGCACGGCTGGCGCATTCCCCCAAACCGGCTTTGGAAATGTTGCGTCATTCTTTTGTCGAACTATTACGTGAATGTGAAGTTGCGAAACAATATTGCCCAAATTAGCAATATTAAATTTATAGCAAGGATATTCTTTTTTTAACAAATCGACCACAAAATTAATTTCTTTGAGAAGTAAAATTTGTTTATCAAAACTCAAATCAAAAATCTCGATTAAATTATTTTTTTGAGGCACCAAAATTAACCACGGATAGTTGCTATCGTTCATCAAAAGAACTTGGCAAAGCTCAAGATTGCCAAGCAAAAAACTATCTTGGCGCAACTTTTTATCCAAAATAAACATAATTGAAGTTTGAGAAATAAATTTTATAAATAGAAAGCTTCTCTTCAAATTATCATCGCTAATTTAAAAAATAATTAATTTTTTAAGTGCTAAAAAATCTAACCATTAACAATGTTGTTTTAATCGATAAAATTGCGATTAATTTTGCAAATGGATTAACGATTTTAACGGGCGAAACCGGCTCGGGTAAATCGATTTTGCTTGATGCTCTTGGCTTAGCCATCGGCTTTCGCTCTAATTCCAGACTTATCGGCAAAAACGATGACAAAGCCTCAGTTATTGCTGAATTTGACATTTCAAGCAATAATTTATGTCAAGAAATTTTGCAAAATAACGACCTAAGTTTTGCCAATAATCAACTAATTATTCGACGCACAATTTCTGAAACATCAAGCAACAAAATTTTTATTAATGACACTCAAATCAGTTTAAATTTATTGGCCAAAATTGGCGAGACCCTTGTTGAAATTCAGGGTCAACATGAGCAAAGAGGCCTTTTGGTTAGCTCAAGCCATCTCGATATTTTGGATGAGTTTTCGGACAACAAAACTTTACTTTTGGAGCTTAAAAAAACTTATTTTGAATTACAAAACTTAGACAAAAAAATCGCCGATTATCAAACTCAAGAATCAACTCTTGCTCGTGAAAAAGATTATCTCGAACATGCACTCAAAGAGATCTCGGAAGCCAAAATTCAGGATAATGAAGAGGAGTTTTTGATTCAAAAAAAAGATCAACTTACCGCTAAAGAAAAAATTAATACTTTTGTTAATGAGTTAAAAAATTCTCTCAATCAAGCCAGCACAAATCTGTTACAATCCCAAAAATTTTTATCTCGAAATGTGAATTTGATCGATAATTTTTTAAAAAATTATTCTGAAGAATTTGAATCAATAAATATTGCCACTGACTCAAATATATCAATGATTGATAGCCTAATCGATAATCTTGAAAATATCCTTAAAGAAGTTAACAATTTTAATGAATCCAAAGAAGAAATCGAAGAAAGGTTGTTTTTTATTCGAAGCCTTGGGCGCAAATACAATTATCCACTTAGTGATTTTAGTAATTTATTGAATGAATTTAGGCTTAAATATAGCGAATTAGAAAAAAACCAAGCAACTAATGATGATTTTTTTTCAAGTAAAACTTCATTGCTAAAAAAATATCACAAAATCGCTCACGAACTTAGCCAAAAACGCCATAAATCAGCACAAGAATTAGCTAAAAAAGTTGAAGAAGAGTTAAAATTTCTTAAAATGGCTGGCACCAAGTTTTTAGTCGAAATAACTCCCAATAACAATCCCAACAATGATCAAGAATATTTTTTAAATGGCTTAGAAAAAGCCAAGTTCAAAGCTTCTTTGAATAACGGCGATTTCGATGAAATTAGCAAAATTGCTTCGGGTGGAGAATTGTCACGTTTCATGCTCGCTTTAAAAGTTGCGCTAATCAAAGTAAAATCAATCCCAACAATTATTTTTGATGAAATTGATACCGGAATTAGCGGAAGCACTTCGGATGCAGTCGGCAAGAGGTTAAAAATTTTAGCTAATAATGCTCAGATATTTGTGGTAACTCATCAACCACAAATCGCTTCCAAAGCGCAGACTCATTTTAAAATAGCCAAAAACAATCTCGATAAAACAATTAAAACTCAAATCACAGAACTTAACGATGAGGGTAGATTAAATGAACTGGCTCGGATGCTATCAGGAGAAAATATTAGTGTTGAAGCTAAAG
>VGDJ01000064.1 GCA_016869775.1 Alphaproteobacteria bacterium | reverse complement strand
CTCTTAAAAACGATCCAATTTTTTATGAATGGACGGTAATTACCGCAGATAAAAATCCGTCAACTGGAAAGAGAGCATTATCAGCTCAGTTTGAGCATACAATTGGAGTTACTAGGGATGGATTTGAAATATTCACAATTTCACCAAGTGGCTTAGATTTTCCACCCTATAAATAGAGCAAGATTTTGGGCAGTCTATTTACGACCTCTTTTCAACAAAATTAATGCCACCAAAGATCCCCCAAAAACTGATAAAATAGAGCCAAAAAGCACGCCAATTTTTGCTTCATCAAAAATTAATTGATTTTTTCCAAAGGCCAATGAAGCAATAAACAAACTCATTGTAAAGCCAATTCCGGTAAAAAGACTTACGCCATAAAACTCAAGCCAATCAGTCCCTCTTGGCAATTTTGCAAAACCTAATTTATGAGCTAAAAATGCCGTCAACATAACTCCAATTTGCTTGCCAAAAAACAATCCTAGGCCAACACCTAAGACCATTGGAGTATTAAAATAATTTAAGGAAAAATTATCAATTTTTACTCCACTATTAGTAAATGCAAAAATCGGGAGAATTAAAAAATTAACACTCGGAGAAATTTTATGAGCAATATTTTCTAAAAAATTATTTTTTTTAATTTTTAGCGGAATAAACAACGCCATCACAACTCCAGCAATAGTTGCATGCACTCCAGATTTTAAGATCATCAACCACAATAATACGCCAAATAATCCGTATAAAAATAAATTAGCGGATTTTTTGTGATTTAAAATATAAAGCCCAACGCAAGCCAGAGTTGCATAGCCAATATAAAATAATTTTATTTCAGCGGTATAAAAAAACGCAATTATTAAGATGGCTATTAAATCATCAATTACCGCCAAAGCCACTAAAAACACCTTTAAAGAATCGGAAAAAGTTTTGCCAAAAAGCGCTATAAACCCATAAGCAAATGCTATATCGGTAGCACATGGTATTGCAAAACCTTTGGCATTTTGCGAAGCGTTGCTGTTGAAAACTAAAAATAAAAAAATTGGGAAAATTACTCCTCCGCATGCACAAATAAGAGGTAATGTCATTTTTTTACGCGACGAAAGTTCGCCAATTAAAATTTCAGATTTCAATTCAAGGCCAACCAAAAAGAAGAAAACCGCCATCAAAGCATCATTAACCCAGTCGCGTAAAGTAAGGGGTTTATAAATTGCTAAAAATTTGATATTTAAATCAAGATTTTGACTAAAAAAATCAAAATACAGTTGATGATTTTCAGAGTTAGAAATTACAAGAGCTAAAGCTGAAGCTATTATTAAAATAACTCCCACCGCAACTTGCGATTGAAAAAAGGTTTTTAAGGGGTTTTTTTTGGCAGAATTTTTTTCTGGGGATTGTTTTTCTGGGGATTGTTTTTCTGGGGAATTTTTTTTAAAAATTTTTTTGATTTTTTTCATATTAAGTAATTTTTAAAACGAAAAATTTTCACCAAGATAAACTTTTTTTACAGCATCATTGTTAATAATTTCATCTCGATTTCCGGCAAATAAAATACTGCCATCATAGACAATATAAGCGCGATTAACTATAGAAAGTGTCTCGCGCACATTATGATCAGTAATAAGTACTCCAATGCCTTTGTTTGTGAGATGTGAAACCATTTCGCGAATATCGTTGACCGCAATTGGATCAACGCCAGCAAAAGGCTCATCGAGTAAAACAAATGCTGGATTAGAAGCCAAAGCACGAGCAATTTCGGTGCGCCTTCTTTCACCACCCGACAATGATAAGGCATGTGATTTGCGAATATGAGCAATCGAAAATTCACTTAACAGCTTTTCTAATTTATCGCGACGAATATCACTATTAGACTCATTAATCTCTAGCGCCGACATAATGTTTTGCTCAACTGTCATACCGCGAAAAATCGACGCTTCTTGTGGCAAATATCCGATTCCAAGTTTTGCACGTTGATGAATAGCAAAATTAGTTATGTCAACATTATCAATAAAAATATTACCACTATCAACCTTAACTAAACCAACAATCATATAAAAACTAGTGGTTTTTCCAGCGCCATTTGGACCAAGAAGGCCAACCACTTCACCCTGCTTTATTTCTAGTGTAATATCACGAATAACGGTTTTTTTTCCATATGATTTAGAAATATTTTTAGCCGATAAAATTTTAGTCATAGATTTTTCTAAAAAAATTTTTTCGTAAGTTTATTAATAATTAGTTTTTTTTCGAATTTTAGGCTGATCATTTATATCATCGCCAATAATAACCGTGACCCTTCTATCAGAATTGGAGTTGTTATTAATACTTTTATCAATAATTTTTTTTGATTTTTTTTCACCAAAAATTTGTCCTTTTTTGGTTTCTAAATTATATACAAAACTTTCGCCATTTAATATCGATGTACCGTTATTTACGATTACATTTTTTTCAAGAACAATTATATTTTTACTGGGTTCAAATATTGCAAAATCTGAACTGGCAGTATATTCGTCATTAAACATCTTAACTTCACCGAATGCTTTAATTTCTTTTATATTTGATGAATTAGAAGATTCAAAATTTTGATCATTTTTATCACGATAATAAACGGTCATTTTATTAGCCAGCAACGAACTATCTTGCTTTTCTACTATTACATTTTTGATAAAATCAATTTTTTTAGATTTTTGCTTGATATCAATTATATCAGACCTTATTGTTGTTGTAGTTGTTTTGCGATTAGAATTGGCTTGGCTTGAGGCTGTTTTTGGAACCATTTTTTCTTGAATATCTTTTTCTAGATTTTTTAGTGAGAAATTTTGAGCATTAACAATTGATATTTTAAAACTCAAAAACAGCAAAATTGTCAAACAAATTTTTAAAATAAAAATGTATAACCTGTCAAAAAATAAAAGCATTTTTTTGTTGTTTATAGTCGGAGTTTTTTTGTTTACCAATATATCGTCTTTAGCCAAGAAAAATCAACCCTTAGCCGATTTTGAATATTCAAAATTTAATTCTAACTTCAAAAACTACAATCAAAAAATTGCATTTACCAACAACTTAAATCACAATATTGCCGAATTTACGATTGCAATTGCTGATACACCAAAAAAACAGCAATATGGTTTAATGAATTTAGATTTTTTACCGGAAAATTTGGGCATGATTTTTATTAAAGAACAACCTCAAAATATAGCTATGTGGATGAAAAACACTTTAATTCCGCTCGACATGATTTTTCTCGATGAAAATTTTATCGTAAACCATATTGTCGAAAACACCACTCCCCAATCACTCGCGATAATTTCATCACCTTATAATTCTCAGGCAGTCCTTGAGGTTAACGCTGGAATTGCCAAAAAATATAACATTAAAATTGGCAACAAACTGATCATAAATAAATTATGAAAAAATTTATTATTAACGAAAAACTCACAAAAAATATTTTTTCAAACCAAGACCTAAAATGGATAAATTTTATTCAAAATTCACAACAACAAGATGAAAAAGTTTTTGATATAACTCAAAAAATACTAAATAATGTCAAGACTCATCAAGATTCTGCTCTCATAGAGCTAACCAATAAATTTGATAAAACTAACGCCAAAAAAATCAACGATCTAAAAGTTTCAATCCAAGAAATTTTGGACTCCGAAAAAATTCTTAAATCTGAAATTAAAAATGCTTTTAAAAGTGCTTTTGAAAGAATTTATTCATATCATCAAAAGCAACTCCCGCAAGATTTGATATATCACGATTCTTTACAGATCGAACTTGGAAACATCTGGAAACCGATTTCTAAAATTGGAGTTTATATTCCCGGCGGAACTGCTTCATATCCAAGCTCGGTCTTAATGTCTGCTATACCGGCATTAGTTGCTGGGGTAAAAGACATAACTATTTTCGCTCCATCAAATTCTGGTGAATTAAATCCTGCAGTATTATTTTGTGCCAAATTATGTGGTATAAAAAATATTTATAAAATTGGTGGAGCTCAGGCCATTGGGGCCATGGCCTTCGGAACAAAATCAATCAAATCTGTCGATAAAATTGTTGGCCCAGGAAATGCTTTTGTAGCTTGTGCAAAAAAAATTTTATATGGTGAAGTCGGTATCGATATGATTGCTGGCCCGACCGACATCACAATTATTGCAGATGAATCAGCCAACCCCGAGTGGATCGCAATTGATGCGCTATCGCAACTTGAACATGGAAGAGATTCAAAAGCCTTTATAATTTGTAATAACGAAAAATTAGCAGATAAAATTATCAACTTTGTTAACCTTTATCATATAAAACTTTCAAGACACAAAATAATCGAAAAATCTCTTAAAAATTCGGCAATTTTTGTTATTAAAAACATTCAAGATGCCCATTTTATAAGTAACAAAATTGCTCCCGAACATCTTGAAATTTGCCTTAAAAATCCTCAAAAATTATTACCAAAAATTTCCAATGCTGGAGCAATTTTTATTGGCAATTACAGCCCCGAAGCCATTGGCGACTATATTGCTGGCCCAAGCCATACCCTTCCGACCTCTGGCACATCACGCTTTGCAAGTGGATTATCGGTTTACGATTTTTTAAAACGGGTTTCCCTAATTTCTTGCACCAAAGAATCTTTTGAAAAACTTCGCAAATCAACTTCAATTTTGGCTAAATGCGAAGGATTAACAGCTCACCAACTTAGTATTGATATTCGTAAATGAAAAAATTTTTCATCAAAATATTTTTAGTATTTTTTTTCATAAATTTATCAGGATGTAAATCTAACGAAAAAATTGCAACTGCTGAATCACTTTATCTCGAAGCCTTTGAATTGCTTCAAGATAAAGATTATACGCTCTCGGCTGAAGCTTTTGAAAAAATTGATGATGAATTCCCATATACAAAATGGGCTATTAAAGGCCAAACTATGTCAGCCTACGCCAATTATCGTCTACGAGAATATGAAAAAGTCATTCAATTAGCTGATGATTTTATTAAACTTCATTCAAATAGCGAATATACTCCTTATATGCTTTACATGAAAGGCCTAAGCTTTTTCAATAAAATTTCATCAATTGAAAGAGCGCAAGATTATACAAAGGAGGCTTCGCTTGCTTTTCGCGAATTGGTTGCCCGATATAGAGACAGTCAATTCACTCTTGATGCTAAAGATAAAATTAACTTTATCGAAGAGCATCTTGCTGGCGCAAAATTATCAACTGCTCGTCACCAAATTTCTTCACAAAATTATATTGGAGCCATTAAACATTTAAACGAAGCAATTACCCGTTATCATCATACAAATCAAACACCAGAAGCTTATTACAGACTCGCCGAAATATATTTTAGAATTGGAATGAAAGATCAATCAAAAATTATTAGCGAATATCTTCAAGAAAAATTTCCCAAAAATTATTGGAGCAAAGAAAGTTTAAAATTTATAAAAATCTAATTTATAAACAAAAATGCCCCTCAAAAATAAAACTAAAAGTTTGGATTTTATAAAGTTAGGTTCTAAGCATATATGGCTCCCATACACTCAAATGCATAATCATCTTGAGCAACTCGAAGTTTCTAAAACAAAAAATTGCACAATTTATTTAAAAAACGGTACAAAACTAATCGATGGAATCGCTTCATGGTGGGCGGTTTGTCATGGTTATAATCACCCACACATTATTCAAAATCTAATCAAGCAAGCTCGAAAAATGCCCCACATTATGTTGGCGGGATTATCTAACCAAACAACCTATGAGTTGAGTTATCGACTAGCCAAATTTTGTGAAATGGATAAAGTTTTTTTCTCAGATTCTGGATCAACTGCGATCGAAGTTGCTATGAAAATTGCATGGCAATATCACATAAATTGTGGCGAAAAAGCTAAAAATAAATTTATTTCTTTTAAAAATTCATATCATGGAGATACTACTGGAGCAATGTCTCTTGCCGATCTAGAAAGCGGAATGCATAAAAAATTTTCTAAATTATTGTTATCAAATTTTTGCCTCGATATTCCTAAAAATAATGAAGATTTTATTAACTTTGAAAAATTTCTTTTTGACAACAAAAAAAACATTGCTGGAATTTTTATTGAACCTTTAATTCAGTGCGCAGGGGGAATGAAATTTCATTCGGTAGAGTCTTTAAACAAAATTTTCGAAATTTGTCAAAAATATCACATACTTATAATTGCTGATGAATGTGCTACAGGGTTTTATCGAACCGGTAAAAAATTTGCATATATGCACACCAATTTTAAACCTGATATATTAACGGTTGGAAAAGCCTTAACTGGAGGTGTGATTGGATTATCAGCAACTTTAACTTCACAACGTATATTCGATAAATTTCTCGACGATTCACTTGATAAAGCTTTAATGCATGGCCCAACTTTTATGGGCAATCCTCTTGCCTGTTCTTGCGCCAACGCATCTTTAGACTTATTTGAAGAACAAGATTATCAAAATAAAGTTTTGAAAATTCAAGAATATTTTGCCAAAAACTTATCTCAGTTTAAAAAATTTAAAATTGTTAATGAAACTCGCTATCTTGGAGCAGTTGGGGTTATTGAAATAAATGCTGACTGGGAAAAAATAAAGTTATTGCGTCAAAAATTTATTAGCAAAGGAGTTTTTTTACGCCCCTTTGCTAATGTAATTTATCTAATGCCACCTCTTTTGATATCCAAAACTCAACTCGACAAAATTTTCAGCGCTATAAAGCAAATTTTAAAAGATTAGAATTTATTATCTTTGGTAACTACTACCTATTGGGACCTGTTGGAATTGGAGTTCTCATTCTAGGACCAGCCT
>VGDJ01000063.1 GCA_016869775.1 Alphaproteobacteria bacterium | reverse complement strand
GCTCGAGGAATATCTTAATTACATCGGAGTATCAACCATTCGCACCAATATTGGCGATCGTTATGTTTTGGAAGAAATGAAAAAACAAAAATGCAATTTTGGCGCCGAACAATCGGGTCATATCGTGCTTTCTGACTACTCCACCACGGGTGACGGGCTGATTGCTTCTTTACAAATTCTCGAAATTTTGGCCAATCAACAACAAAAAATTAGCGATTTAAAGAAAATTTTTACCCTAAATCCGCAAATTTTAGTGAATGTCAAATTTCAAAGCACAATTAATCCGTTGCAAAAAAATGAGGTTCAAGATTTTATCAAACAGCAACAAGAAATTATCGGCAAATCAGGCAGAATATTGGTGCGCAAATCTGGCACCGAAAATTTAATTCGCATTATGGTTGAGGGCAAAGACATAAAATCAATCGAATTAATTGCACAAAATATTAAACAAAAAATTATTGAATCATAAAAATATCCAATGATTAAAATTATCGATTTAGATCACCTAAATTCATTCATAAATCTTCGGCTTGAAGCTTTTAAACTTTGATCCGAATAATTTTTATCAACCTTTGAAGAAGAGGTTAAATATTCGAATCTAGACTGGCAACAAAAATTGCAAAATAGTTTTTGGTTTGGATTTTTTGAAGAAAATAATTTAATAGCAATGATTAATTTTGAAATTGCCAAAAAAGTCAAAATCAATCACACCGCAGAAATTGGTGGTTTATACATCAAACACTCGCATCGCAATTTAGGAATTGCCACCAAATTAATAAAATTTGTCGAAGATTTTGCTAAACACAAAAAAATATTTTACAAATATGTCTTGGTTGCAATTTTAGCAACAAAATTGCCATTAATTTATATGAAAAATTAGGTTATAAAATTATCGCCATCCGTCCAAATTACGCCAAAATTGATAATGAATATTTTGACGATGTTATTATGTTAAAAATTTTGTAAATTTATACCGATTCCAAATCAAGCCTAACCTATCTCCCCCGCTTTACGAACTTAGGAGCACAAAATTTTTAGTGAGGTCTAGATTGTTTAATATTCAATTGTTTAATTGATTGATTTTTGAGATAATTATATTTGATAGGGTCTTGAATAATGCAGAAATAAAATCTCTTAATAACCATCTCCCAAAACTAAATACGGTATAAAAGTTTTGTATACAAAAAATATTAAGATCAAAAAAAAGGGGGAGTTTTACCTCATCCCTTTTTAGATTTATAGTTTAAAACAAAGTTTTTACGATGTCATTGAAGCGACTTCTTGAGCAAAGTTATTTTCCTTTTTTTCTAAACCCTCGCCGAGAATATAAAGTTTAAATCCAGAGATTTTAGTATCGCCATTTTGCTTAACAAAATTAGCAACCAAATCTTTGATTTTAAGTTTATCATCCATAACAAAGGCTTGCTCTAAAAGAACAACTTCTTCGTAATATTTGCGGATTCGACCTTCCATCATTTTTTCTATAATGCTTTCAGGCTTTCCAGTAGCTCTGGCCTGCTCTTTTAAAACTTCTATCTCGCGTGAAAGTTTTGTTGGATCAACTGATTCAATGTTTAAGGCATCTGGCTTGGCGGCAGCAATATGCATAGCAATTTGCTTACCAATTTCAGATAACTTATCAGCCGATACAACCGATTCAAAAGCTAATAAAACTGCTATTTTACCCATATTTTCAGAAACTGAATTGTGAATATAACTAACAATTAAGCCTTTATTCACAACAAGAGAAGAAATACGTCTTATGTTGATATTTTCTCCAATAATGCCGATTTGCGATTTGACTTCTTCATCTTTATCAGCCTGAAATTTGGAAATATCGTCGCCATATTTCAAAGCTTCTTTAGAAACTTTTATTACAAAATTTTGGAATTTATCATTTCTAGCCACAAAATCAGTTTCTGAATTAACTTCAATTATTGATGCTTTAAGCCCATCTATAAATACCGCTACCAAACCCTCAGAAGCTACTCTACCAGTTTTTTTTGAAGCTGAAGCTAAACCTTTTTTTCTGAGCCAATCAACTGATTTCTCAAAATCATCAGCATTTTCAGTCAGAGCTTTATTGCAATCTGCGATACCACAACCAGTGGCTTCACGAAGTTTTTTTATAAGTGATAAATCTGCCATTTTTTTAAATATTTTTGGTTGATAATGTTAACTATTTTTTAGCTTCAGTTTTTTTAGAGGCTGTTTTTTTGTTTAGGATTTTAACTTCAGCTTTTTCGGATTTTTTTTCGATTGGCTTTGATTTTTTGGCAACTTTTTTGTCGCTGTCTTCAGATTTTTCTTCAGTTGACTCTTCTGATTTTTTAGCTGGTTTTTTTTCGGTCCTAAATGATTTTTCGTCCTTTTTATCAGATTTTTTGAAATGATTCATATTATTTACAATGGCATCGCCATCAAGCTTAGATATGTCAAGGCCTTGAGCAATCATATTTTCTTTGATACCAGAAATAATGGCATCAGAAATTAAATGACAAAATAACTTGATAGATTTTGCTGAATCATCATTTCCCGGAATAACGAAAGAAATATCGTCAGGATTGCAGTTGGTATCGACTAATGCCATAATTGGAATATTGAGTTTTCTAGCTTCAGCAATCGCAAGAGATTCTTTGTTGGTGTCAATAACAACTACCAAATCGGGGTATCCACCCATATTCTTGATGCCACCAAGATTTTGTTCAAGCTTTAGTCTTTGTCTTTCAAGATCTAGTTTTTCTTTTTTGTTATAACCGATTTCAGTATCAGAAAGTTGCTCTTCGACTTTTTTGAGAGTTTTAATTGATTGCGAAACGGTTTTCCAATTGGTAAGCATTCCACCAAGCCAACGGAAATTTACGAAATATTGACCAGATCTTTTGGCTGCCTCGGCAACGGGTTCAATAGCTTGTTTTTTTGTTGCAATAAATAAAATTCTACCATTATTCTTAGCAATTTCTTTAACTATTTTTAACGAACTATGAAGCATTTGAGCGGTTTTGTTGAGATCAATAATGCTCACGCCATTGCGACTCGTGTGAATATATTTAGACATTTTTGGGTTACGTCTCATGGTTTTATGACCAAAGTGAAAACCGGCTTCGATAAGCTGACGAATACTAAATTGAGGAAGTTGTGATTTAGACATATAAATTTAAATTTTGGTTTGTTACCAAACTCAAGCAAAATTTATATCTTTGTTAAAATTGAATGAAATTGTTTTTGAGAAATTGCTTAAAACAACTAATCAAATACAAATCAAACTAACAAAAGATTATAAACACCAAAATGCAAGAATTTGTGGAAAAAATAATCGTTGGATTATTGCAAAAATAATCAATGATTTGTTAAACACTAATTAAAATAATCAGAAGGTTAGTGATAATAAAGATCAAGCACTAAGAATGCAAATATTTTTTAAAGCATTTCTTCAAGCTGGTCGATATAATTTTTTATCACCGTTAAACCCGATTGCCAAAAATCGGGGCTGTCAATTGCTAATCCAAAAGGATTCAACAATTCTTTGTGGCGCTGAGAACCGCCAAGCTCAAGCATTGAAATATATTTATCCTCAAAATTTTTAATCTTTTTGGATTGATATACGCCATATAGCGAATTAACCAAACAATCGCCAAAAGCATAAGAATAAACATAAAATGGCGAGTGAATAAAATGCGGAATATAACACCAAAAATATTTGTAATCATCTTGAAATTTGAATGCTCCACCTGATTTTTTCTCGCCGAGACTGAGTTTTTGAACTTCAAGCCAAAAATCACAAATTTTTTCAAGAGGAATTTCACCATTTTTTCTCTCAAAATGAATTTTTTGCTCAAAATTTAAAAAGGCAATCTGGCGAATAACGGTGTTAATCATGTCCTCAATTTTATTGGCAATAATAAATTTTTTGAGATGAATATTTTTTTCTTTTGCCAAAATTTTCTGGAAAGTAAGTTGCTCACCAAATACCGATGCTGTTTCGGCTAATGTAAGTGGAGTTTGAGCCATTAAATAACCTTGTTTACGTGCCAAAAACTGATGAATACCGTGACCAAGTTCATGAGCTAAAGTCATTACATCGCGAACTTTACCCTGAAAATTCATTAAAATAAATGGATGAACCGAAGGAATACACGAATGCGAATAAGCTCCTGAGTCCTTTCCATCACGAACTTGAGCATCAATCCAATTTTTATCAAAAAATTGTTCGGCAATTACTCGCATTTTGGGGTTGAAATCTTGGTAGGCTTCAAGAACTATATTTTTGGCTTCTTGCCAAGATATTTGAGAATTTTCTCTAGAATTTAATGGCGCATTACGGTCATAAAAATTAAGAAATTTTTTTCCTAAGATTTTGGCTTTAATTTTGTAGTAACGATGAGAGATATCGACATAATTTTCTTGAACTTTTTTAACCAATAAATCAACAACTTCATCTTCAATAAAATTGCTAAGATTTCTTGAAGATATTGGTTTTTTAAAACCTCGATAATTATCATCAATAGCCTTATCTTTTGCTAAAATATTGGTAATAAAAGCAAAGATTTTTGCGTTATCCTTAAAAGTTTTAGCAATAGCTAAACCCGCATCTTTTCTGATTAAATCATCACCACTTGACATCAAATCAAAAATATTTTGGGAATTTAAAATTTTACCACGATATGAAAATTTTAAATTGTTAATGGTTTCATCGAACAAGCGAACGAAAGCATTTCGCGAAGTGATACTTTTGTCGAGCGCAAACGATTCCAGCTCATTTGATAATTGATGTTTTTTAAAAAACCTAATATCCCGCAAAAATGGATAAAAAGTTTTGAGGTCTTTGTCGGTAATTAGTTTTTTATATTTGATTTCATCAATATCGTTTATTTCAAGATTGAAAAAAATTAATTTGTTTTCAAAAACATTAAGTTTTTCTGAAATATTTTGATAAAAATTTAATATTTTTTGATTCGATAAATCAGAAGAATAAACCAAATAAATATAACTTGATATTTTGCCAATTTTTTCACAAATCACTTGATATTGTTGAATCGCCAGAAATAATTTTTTGGCACTAATATTGGCAATTTTATTATGAAAATTATCATAAAAATTTGCACAATCTTTTTCGATAACTTTTAAATCATTGGCGATTTTCTTATCGTCAATTGATTGATATAAATCCGATAAATCCCACGATGGTAATTGATTTTTTTGAGAATTTTTTGGTGATTTTTTTAAATTTTTTAGAGCAAGATTTTTTTTGGGCATTTGAAAAATTTTTAATGTTTAAAATGTCGCGAAGTAATAAAATATAACACTACTCCTAACTCTTCAGCTTTTGCAATAACCTCAGCATCTCGCATTGAACCGGCTGGCGCCACAATCCCTTTAATACCATATTTATGAGCAATTTCTATGTTATCAGCAAAAGGAAAAAATGCATCAGAAGCTAAATAAGACCCCCGCGCCATGTCGATAAATTTCTCACCATTAAAATAATTAGATGCTTTATAGCAAGCAGTTTCGCAAGAGTCGACGCGACTAGTTTGACCTACTCCTAAGCCAAATGTTTGCAGATTTTTAACAACAACAATAGCATTAGATTTAACATGTTTGCAAACTTTCATTGCAAAAACTAATTGATCAATTTCTGAGTTGTTAAGAGATTTTTCGGTAACCAATTTTAAATCATCAATTTTAATTTCTAGATTATCAAAATCTTGAACCAAAAAACCGCCCGCTATCGTTTTGATTTGTCTTTGCGAGTTCTTTTGAAATTTTGCAATCAGAATGCGAAGGTTTTTTTTGTTAGCCAAAATCTCTTTAGCTTTGTCAGTAATACTTGGAGCAATAATAACTTCATAAAATATTTTACTCAGCTCTTGCGCCAAGTTTTCATCGATTTCTTGATTTACAGCTACAATTCCACCATAAGCACTTTTTGCATCCGACGCCAAAGCTTTTTTGTAAGAATCTAGAATATTAGATGATGAAGCCACACCGCAAGGGTTAGCATGCTTGATTATAGCACATGTTGGCTGACTAAACTCTAGCACCAAATTAAAGGCACTATCGGCATCATTGAAATTATTATAACTAAGCTCTTTGCCTTGAATTTGCATAGCATTAACTACGCCTTCAGAAATATTTTGATAACTATATACTTCGGCCAATTGATGAGAATTTTCACCGTATCTTAACTTTTGCTTGAGATCGCCAACTAGAGTAAAGCCATCTTTATTAAACCAATTTGAAATTGCCAAATCATATTCGGCAATGTTTTTAAAGGCGTATGATGCCATTTTTTTACGAAACTCAAGCGAGGTGTGGTTGTTGTTTCTTTCCATTTCAACAATCAAGTCTGAATAGTGATCGGCATTACATAAAATGGTTTTAAATGCAAAATTTTTACCCGCTGATCTCACCATAGCAGGACCGCCAATATCGATATTTTCGATGATTTCGGAACTATCGTTGGTTTTTGCAAGAGTTTCTACAAATGGATAAAGATTAATAATCAATAAGTCGATTGATTGAATATTATTTTGAAGAGCCTGATCGTTGTGAATTTCGTTATCTAAGATACCAAGCAAACCGCCATGAACTTTAGGATGAAGAGTTTTTACTCGACCGTCCATAATTTCAGGAAAACCGGTGAATTCAGAAATATCTTTGGCTGGGATATTATTTTCTTGCAATATTTTGTAGGTCCCGCCGGTAGATATAATTTCGACACTATTGTCGACTAAAAATTTTGCTAATTCGATGATTCCAGATTTATTAGAAACCGAAATTAAACACCGAGAGATTTTTTGAAGATTTTGC
>VGDJ01000062.1 GCA_016869775.1 Alphaproteobacteria bacterium | reverse complement strand
AATCATAAGGAGGTCTGGCATATTGCTCAGATCTTCGTTGGATTGGTGATTGTAGTAATCCTTTAAAAGTTATTTGTGTCGGAAATAAACTAATTTCTAGTGGATTATTTTCTGCCATAATTTGATTTTCTGCCATAATTTGATAAATTGAAATTTGAAATTTATAAAATATTTGAACTCAACTTCTAAAACATAAAAATCTAATTCGAGACAATATTTTTTTTAAAATTTCATTTTTGTTGAAGTTGTTCAAGATAACTACAATACAAATTTCATTAGGTCATTTTTGGTCGATAACAAATCGCCGATGTGAGATGAGACATAATTGGCGTCGATAATAATTTCTGAGCCTGATTTCATGTCGCTGGCTTCAAAACTAATTTCTTCTAAAATTTTTTCGATCAATGTGTGAAGTCTGCGCGCGCCAATGTTTTCTATTTCGCCGTTGACTTTGAACGCTATTCTTGCCATTTCTTTTATGCCATCATCAGTGAATTTTAGATTAACATTTTCAACGCCAATTAGAGCGCTATATTGCTTAATCAAGCTTGATTCTGGTTCGGTTAAAATGCGCAATAAATCGTCTTCAGTTAATGATTTTAATTGAACACGAATTGGAAAACGACCTTGTAGTTCAGGTAATAAATCAGAGGGTTTGGCAACATGAAATGCTCCCGAAGCAACAAATAAAATGTGATCAGTTTTGATAATGCCATATTTGGTGCTGATGGTTGTACCTTCGACAATTGGCAACAAATCGCGTTGAACTCCTTCGCGTGATACATCGGCGCCTTTTATATTGCCTCGGGCGCATATTTTATCAATTTCGTCGATGAAAACAATTCCATCATTTTCAACAGCTTTAAGTGAATTTTTGATAATTTTATCTTCATCGATCATTTTGTTAGATTCTTCGTCGATAAGAGTTTTGAGAGCTTCTTCAACGGTCATGCGGGCTTTTTTAGTTTTTTCACTGCCAATAGCTTTGCCAATAATTTCTGATAAATTGATCATCCCCATTTGCCCGCCTGGAATATCGAAACTATTGATGCCATTTGATGAATTATCGATAATATCGAGTTCAATTTCACGATCATTTAATTCGCCACTTTCCAGCATTTTTGAAAATTTTTCACGAGTTTCATCGAGAGCATTTTCACCAACTAAAATTTTAAGAATTTTTTTCTTGGCGTGTTTTTCGGCTTTTTCGTGAACTTCAATTTTCATTAAGTTTTTATTGTTTTTGATTGCCACATCAAGAAGATCGCGAATAATTGAATCAACGTCGCGACCAACATAACCAACCTCGGTAAATTTAGTAGCTTCAACTTTTATAAAAGGGGCATTGGCCAATTTGGCAAGTCGGCGAGCAACTTCGGTTTTGCCTACGCCGGTTGGCCCAATCATCAAAATATTTTTAGGCATAATTTCTTCACGAAGTGGGGAACTGACAAGTTTTCGACGAAAACGGTTGCGTAAAGCAATGGCCACGGCTTTTTTGGCTTCATCTTGACCAATAATATAGCGATTAAGTTCTTCAACGATTTGGCGCGGAGTTAAATTTTGAATGTTATTTTTGGTTTCAATTTTATTGATCTTTTTCATTCGAATATTTGTTTTTATGGTTGCCGTTGTAGGTAGAATAGTTGATTATTAGTACCGTCAAAAAAATAATTAGACTGGTAATTAAAATGGTTAACAAAATTTTCATAAGTGGCGCAAAATTTCAAGAATTTCATTTTGAATGTCGAAAATTCCATATTTTTTTGAACTACTAGATAAAATTATTTTATCACAAAAATTTGAATAAATTTTTAAACGATTTTGAATTTCTTGAACACATTTTTGTTGGGCTTCAAGATTTATTTTATCAATTTTGGTTAGAATAATTTGAAAGTTGACGCGATATTGATTGAAGATTTCAATTACTTCTTGATCGTGATTTTTCAGGCCTTTGATGCCATCGATCAACAAAAAAATTCTCTTTAGATTTTGACGATTTAGCAAGTAATCAAAAGTTGTATCTTGCCAATGTTGAATTTTTTTGTTGTGAGCTTTGGCGAAACCATAGCCCGGTAAATCAACTACAACAAAACCGTCACGAAAGCCATTAATTTTAAAAAAATTGAGTTGCTGAGTTCTACCGGGAGTTGATGAAACGATGGCGATTTTCTGAGAAAATATGGCGTTAATTAAGCTCGATTTACCAACATTGGATGCGCCAATAAATGCAAATTCAGGGTAGTGATGGTGCGGGATTTGTGATAAATTATGAGCGCCTTTTATAAATTCGATTTCGCCGTTAAAAATTTTTTTGGGATCAATTTTTGTCATTATTTTTGAATTTGTTTTCCATATATTCGATCATTTTATCGGCGATATTTATTGCGCATGCACCTTCAATTCCCTCGAGTCCCGGAGAGGAGTTTAATTCAAGAATTTTGGCACCTGAATTTGAGCGTACCATGTCGACTCCAGCAACTTCAAGGCCAATAATTTTGGCGGCTCGAATGGCCAATTCTCGCTCTTCATCGCTAATATCAATAAAGCGTGCGGTAGCACCAAGATGAATGTTGGCGCGAAATTCTCCTTCTTGTGCAATGCGCTCCATCGAGGCTACAACCTGATCACCAATTACAAAGCAACGAATGTCTTGGCCCTTTGATTCTTTAATATATTGTTGAACTAAAACATCGGCTTTTAAACTCCTAAAAGCATTTATAACGCTTTCACCGGCTTTGGTGGTTTCGGCCAAAACTACTCCAACTCCTTTGGTGCCTTCAAGAAGCTTGACAACCAACGGTGCGCCACCAACAATTTTAATTAAATCTTTGGTATCGTAGGAGGAATTGGCAAATGAAGTGATTGGTAATCCTAATTTGTGTTGTGCAAGAATTTGTAAAGTATGAAGTTTATCGCGTGATTTTGTTATTGCGTCAGAGCTATTTAGACACTTTACGCCCATAACCTCAAACTGACGAACAATGGCTGTGCCATAAAAGGTCATAGCGGGTTTGATGCGTGGAATAACAAAATCAATTTTAGATAATTTTTTGCCCTCTTGGTGATAAACTTCACAATTATTTGGCGAAATTTTGATATAAGATCCACCAACATTGACGAATTCTATTTCATGACCACGCGATTTGGCAGACTCAACGATACGTTGATTAGAATAAAGATTTGGATTTGAGGCTAATAAGATTATTTTCATATTAAATTTCTAATGAATTGGGTTTAATTTCGCGATAAAGTTTTAGAATTTGACTTCTTTTAATTTTGCCTTGCGCAAAAGATTTAGAAACATCAACAATCATTTTGGCCTGTTTTATTGCCTCGCGACCCAAAAGCATTCGAAATGACATGTTATCTCGATTGGTAAGGGTGAATTCAATACGAATTTTTCTTTCGCCAATTTTTAAATCTGATTTAATCACGATGCGCTTTTCTTTTTTGCCACTTGAATCTGAGACCATTCTGCGGTCAATAACTCTTGATACGCACTTTCTAATCAGCCTTTTATTTTTTTGCAAGGGATGAATTTCGAAACTAACATACTCAACGTCTTCAATATAAAAAGTTTCAATGTTAAAAGCATGAAGTGCCGAGGTTTTGGCGCCAGTGTCAATTTTTCCTTTAATGGCTGGTAAAGCAAGGCAATCTAGACTGAACCACTCTTTCCATCCAATGGTTTTTTTGATTTTTTTAGTGGTTTTCATATTGTTTTATAAGGTTGGAAATTTTTTCTAGATCATCAAGCGTATCAACTGACAAGGGGTGGGTATCAACTATTTTTACGGCAATACTCATGCTGTTTTCTAGAGCGCGCAACTGTTCAAGGCTTTCTCGCTTTTCAAGAGTTGATGGCGCAAGATTAACGAATTTTTCGAGAGCATTTTTTTTGAAAGCATAGATACCAATGTGATGAAGAAAATCCTCATCATTATTTTTTGAGAAAGGAATCGGAGATCTAGAAAAATAAAGCGCATTTCCGTTTTTACCAAGAGCTATCTTAACAACATTTGGATTAGTTATCTCAGTTTTATCTTTAATTATTGAGGCTACAGTGGCAATGTCGCAAGGATTATTTCTAGCTAACTCAATACAATCATCAATTACCTTTGGATCAATATTTGGCAGGTCTCCTTGAACATTAACAATGATATCAAAATTTTTATTGAGAATTTTATAAGCCGAAAAAATTCTATCAGTTCCAGATGGCAATTCGGGATTGGTCATAATATATTTGCCATTAAATTTTTTGATTTCATCGGCAATAGTTTGGCTATCAGTAGCAATATATACCTCACCACAATTGGCGCTGAAATTAGTTTTTAAAGTTTGTTCATAAACTCTCTGGATCATGGTTTTGCCATTTATATCGGCAATTGGTTTGTTGGGTAAGCGAGTTGAGGCAAGTCGCGAAGGAATCAAAATAATAGTTTTCATGCTAAATTTATGAGTAAAATTAAGTATAATTATTGGGGGTTTTGTTGGGTTAGTTTTTAGATATTATTCTAGATAAATTTAAAGTGGGATTTTAAATGGATGAAAAATTTTATTAAGAATTTTTAAAATCGTAAGTTTAATTTCTGGAATTTATTTAAATTTTAAATTCTGGCAAAATTTATTATAAAGTGGTTGCATATTATTTTATAAGTCTTTAAAAATACCGCTCCTAATTTTACAGAGAAAATCACAATTACAAACCAAACAAAATCCATCTAACTAAAATCTAACTAAATTAAAATTTAGGCAAATTTAGGCAAATTTTAGTTGAAGTAAATCCGGTTTCAAAATTTCTTCATTTCTTGAAGAGCACGTAGCTCAGTCGGTAGAGCACCTCACTTTTAATGAGGTTGTCGTTGGTTCGATTCCAACCGTGCTCACCACTTCAAAATATCCCATAATTATTTACTAAAAATATCTGATAGTTCTTCATGTCTTTTTTAAAAAAAATTTAGCAATAAAATAGATTGATTTTTTTTCAAAAACTAAAAAACTAATCTTATTAAAACAATCGCCATAAAACTAAAAATTTTTGCTAGTGGACAAAAAAATCATCAACCTGCATCTTATTTCCGATTCTACTGGTGAAACACTTAGTTCGGTTGCTAGAGCGGTTTTATCGCAGTTTGAATCTGTTGAATCAAATGATTTTATTTGGCCATTAATCAGAACCAAACCACAGCTTGATAGGGTTTTTGAGGCAATCGTAAAACAACCCGGAATCGTTCTTTATACAATTATGCACGATAGCTTGGTTGAAGATTTGCGCAAATTTTGTTTTGAACTCAAAGTGCCTTGCATACCAGTTTTATCCCATATAATAGCTGAATTCTCTAATTACCTAAGTGAGAATATCAGCCATAGTGTGGGCAGGCAACATTTGTTAGATAGTGGATATTTTTCGCGAGTTGATGCGATAAGTTATACAATTACTCATGATGATGGTCAATCAACATGGGATTTGTATGAAGCTGATGTTGTTATTGTTGGTGTTTCAAGAACATCAAAATCTCCAACTTCGGTTTATTTATCGTGTCGCGGATATAAAGTGGCAAACATTCCCTTTGTATCTTTTGAAACTATTCCAAACTCAATCTACGAATTAAAAAAACCCTTGGTTGTTGGATTAATTGTTAATCCAGAAAAACTTATTCAAATCAGACAATCTCGTTTAGCCTCAATTGGTCAAGAGGTAAAAAATGAATATGTTGATATTGAATCGATAAAAAAAGAAATTGCCGAATCGCGAAAGCTTTTTGCCAAGTTGAATTGTCCAGTTATCGATGTCACCAAAAGGTCGGTTGAAGAAACTTCGGCCAAAATAATTCAACTTCTTCAAGAAAAGAAGTTGAAAGAAAAAATATAATAACGATTGAATTAAAAAGTTTTATTTATGGTAAAAAGAACAATCCTAATAGTTGACGACGAAGCTACGCAAAGAAAAATCATTAGTCATTTTATTGAAAATCTCGGACATAATTATCTAGTTATGTCTAGCGGAATGGAAGTGGTAGATTTTTTCATGAATCGCAAGGTCTTAAAAGGTATTTCATGTCATGATGTTGATGTTATGTTGCTTGATTTATCAATGCCTGATCTCGACGGATTAACGGTTTTAAAACAAATTAATTCCATTAAAGGCGATCTTCAAGTTATTGTTTTAACTGCAAATCAAGATGTCAACTTGGCAATAACAGCTATAAATTATGGTGCAATTGATTATATCGTTAAAGGTGAAAACGATATTTTTGCAAGGGTTACGGCTTCAATTAATAATGCCATCGAAAAAAAGAATCTAAAATATCAAGTTTCGCACCTTGCCAGAAAAGGTAAGGATCAAGTGGCTTTTTCTGATATTATTGGTCAAAGTGAGCCGATTTTAAACGCTATTCGTTTAGCTAAAAAAGTCGTTAATTCTAATATCTCTATTCTGATTGAAGGTCCGCGCGGTTCAGGAAAGGAGCTCTTGGCAAGAGCCATTCACGGTTCTTCTGCTAGCTCTGGAAAACCATTCGTTGTGGTGGATTGTGATATGCTCAAAACTACCAATGGTGAAGAAGAGTTGTTTGGTTCAGAAAAATATGTACCCGATGGCTCATATAAAAATATCGGCAAAATCCGCGAAGCTAATAACGGTACTCTTTATCTTGAAAAAATTGAATCACTGCGCACAGATTTACAAGTTAAGTTGTTGCGTTTTATGCAAGAGGGAGAATTTACGCCGGTTGTTGGCAAATATCCGGTTAAAGCTAATGTTAGAATTATTGCCTCAACCACTCGCGATCTTAACAAACTGGTACAAATTAAAAAATTTCGTGAAGATTTATATTATCGAATTTCGGCTTTTCCAATTAAAGTGCCTGATTTAAAAGAGCGTGGAGAATCCGATATTGCTCTTTTGGCCGAAAATTTTTG
>VGDJ01000061.1 GCA_016869775.1 Alphaproteobacteria bacterium | reverse complement strand
ACAACCTGCCATCATAGCATTTTCAGTAGCTCCAACTGAAATTTTTTCAAAATGAATTTCGGCACCTTGAAGCCTTCCACTAGGAACAACGCCCTCAACATATCCGTCGCTAAGCTCAAATTTTGCTCCCAAAGCCTCAAGAGCTTTGAGATGCAAGTCAACGGGACGAGTCCCAATTGCACAACCACCCGGTAAAGAAACTTTAGCTTTACCACAACGCGCTAAGAGCGGTCCCAAGATAAAAATTGAGGCGCGCATTTTTCTAACCAAATCATAGTCAGCATAGGGATTATTGATACTTGAACCATCGAGAATTATTACTCTACCTTGATTTCCGAGTTCTTTATCAAAACCATCGAGCGATATTTTTACTCCTAAATTAACCAATAAATTTGCCATTGTAGAAATATCCGAAACATGCGGAAGATTAGTTAGGGTAAGTTTTTCATCACTAAGAATTGAGGCCACCATTAGAGGAAGCGTAGCATTTTTGGCACCGGCAATTTGAACTTCACCAAAAAGAGGCTTGCCTCCATTTATAACTAATTTCTTCATGATTTATTTCTCAAATTTTTTGACAAATTCATTGAGCAATCTAACTCCAAAACCGGTCGCCCCTTTATGCGCTAAAGCGTCACCCTTCCCTTTCCAAGCAACACCAGCAATATCAAGATGAGCCCATTTTGTGGAACCAACAAATCTTTGTAAAAACTGTGCAGCAGTGATACTGCCAGCTCCTCGACCGCTTCCGACATTTTTCATATCGGCGATATCGGAATTGATCATATCATCATATTCATCGCCAAGCGGAAGCCTCCAAACTCTCTCACCCGAAGTATCCCCACATTTCTCAAGTTGCTTAGCTAATTCATCATCATTACTAAATAATCCGGCATAAACATCCGCCAATGCAACAATTATCGCACCAGTTAAAGTTGCTAAATCGATTATCAATTTTGGTTTGAACTTAGTATTTGTGTAATGCAAAGCATCAGCCAGAACCAAGCGCCCTTCAGCATCGGTATTAATAACCTCAATAGTCTGTCCCGACATTGATTTAACAACATCACCCGGTCTTTGGGCGCTTCCTGATGGCATATTTTCAACCAAACCGATTACTCCAACCGCATTAACTTTGGCTTGTCTTTGCGCCAAATTTTGCATTAGACCAACTACCACAGCAGATCCAGCCATGTCAGTTTTCATATCTTCCATGTTGGTTGATGGTTTGATTGAGATTCCGCCCGTGTCAAAAGTCACACCCTTTCCAACAAAAGCTAGGGGTTGATCGCCTTTTTTACCGCCAAACCATTTTAAAACCACCAGCTTAGATTCTTTGACACTGCCGACACCCACTCCCAAGAGCGAATTCATGCCAAGCTTAGCCATATCTTTTTCACCCAAAACTTCAATCTCTAGGCCCTTAACTTTAATATTTTGGCAAATTTTGGCATAACTTTCGGGATTTAAAATGTTAGATGGTTCAGAGACTAAATCTCGAACAAAGAAAATATTTTTGGCCAAAATATCAAGATCACCAAAAATTTTCTGACAATCTTTGCTGTGTTTAGTGAAAAAATTCAGGTCGCTAATTTTTATATTTTTATCTTTGAGTTTTTTCTCAAAATATTTGTTAAATCGGTAAGATTGAAGCAAGGCCCCAAACGCAATATTGACAACGGTTGATGAGTTATCATGATCTTTAAAATAAATATTGACCGAGCCATATTTCATGCCATTGGCGGTGCTTAAAATTCTCGCCCCAATTTTATTGAGCTTGATATCATTTAGTTTAGAAATTTCACCAATTCCAAAATATAACGAAATTGAATTTTCGACTGACATAATTACGGATTGCAAAAATTTAGCTTCAAAATCAAAAGATTGTTTGAGAGATTTGAATTCATTGGTGTTATTTTTGCTGAAAGAATCCGAAGAAATTAAATATATGGATAAAGTATTTTTGTTTAATGAAGTGGTTTTTGAATTTTTGAGTCCAGAATAATTTTTGGTGCCCAAATTATTGGCAACATTAATAAAATTTATGCGCATACTTTTTCTAAAATTTGTTAATGAGATTTATTTTGAATTGAACTTCATTTTGTAAATCTAATTAAGATTTTTTTAAAAACTACAAAATAAAATTGCCCAATATCAAATTGCCAAATAAATTATATAGAAAAAATTATATAGAAAAAAATTCATAATTATTCCAAGTAATATTTAATTTCTTTAGAAGTTACCATGAGTTCACAAGATTTGTTAATTATTTTTTCTTTAGCATCGATGGGTTTTTTTGGAGGGTTTGCACACTGCATGTCAATGTGTGGACCATTCGTTATAACTCAAGTTTCATCAAATCTTAGTAGAGTTAAAATCGCCGAATATAATGGATTTAGCAAGATCACTAAAATTGCTCTAATTCCATATCATTTGGGAAGAATCACAACATATTCGCTAATTGGTTTTTTGATCTCATCACTCAGAATTTCTCTC
The DNA here is from genome assembly GCA_016869775.1 of Alphaproteobacteria bacterium. Taxonomy (GTDB): domain Bacteria; phylum Pseudomonadota; class Alphaproteobacteria; order Rickettsiales; family UBA1997; genus CAILUF01. The sequence goes on along the minus strand of VGDJ01000061.1, from coordinate 4,758 downwards.
GACAAAAGTATCGGTTTTGAAATTATTTCAGGAATATTGCTTTTTCTGGGGATGATGTTTTTTGTAAATCTTTTTATTAACGAAAATAAAAAATTTTTAAGCAAATATTTTGATTGCAAAAAATATTTTACCCTCAATTTAAAAAACAAAACCCCTTATAAATTTTTAAATAAATTGAGTAAATTTTTTTCAAAAAATTTTTCAAAAATCTTCATAAAAATAAACCATTTACTTCTTGATTCAATAGGTTGGCGCGGATATTTGTTGGGCTTGATTTTGGGATTTATTCCATGCGGAATGCTTTATGGAGCTTTTGCACTCTCTGCCAGTTTTTCCTCGGCTTTTTATGCAATTTTTGGTATGATTATTTTTGGTTTTTCAACTTTTATAGCACTGTTTGTGGTTGGCTTTTTTGCTCGACCAGCGCTACAAATTTCTGAATTTAAAATTATTGCAAATATTGTTGTAGTTATTAATATTTGCGTGCTTTTTAAGATTTTATTAAATAAATTTTTTTAATAAATTTTTTTAATAAATTTTTGATTTCTCATTAATTTTTTACAAATTAATTTTTCTTATAATATGGCTAGTTCTAACAATAACTCATTGGCTGTTGACTATAATTACAATATTATAAAATTATTCACTATTGCCGCAACTTTTTGGGGAATAATTGGTTTTTTGGCAGGAGTAGTAATCGCCTCACAAATGGCTTTTCCAATTCTTAATTTTGATATTGAATATACTAGCTTTGGCCGACTTCGACCACTTCATACTTCAACGGTTATTTTTGCTTTTGGCGGAAACGTTCTTTTTGCTACCAGTCTCTTCGTTATTCAAAGAACCTCGAGCGCAAGACTATGGGGACCAGACTTCTTGCATAAATTTATTTTTTGGGGTTACCAAATATTCATAGTAATCGCTGGTTTAGGATATGTATTTGGAGTAACTCAAGCAAAAGAATATGCAGAGCCTGAATGGTATGCTGACCTATTGCTATTACCGGTATGGATTAGTTATTTCATTGTTTTCGTTATGACTCTCAAAAATCGTAAAGAGCCTCATATTTATGTGGCTAACTGGTTTTTTTTAGCTTTCATTGTGACTTTTGCTGTTCTTCACATTGTTAACAACCTTTCTATTCCACTTCGCATTGATAGCACTAAAAGCTACCCTCTTTTTGGAGGTGTTCAGAGTGCAATGATTCAATGGTGGTACGGCCACAATGCGGTTGGCTTCTTTTTAACAGCTGGATTTATTGGTATTATGTATTACTTCGTTCCAAAGCGTGCTGATCGCCCAGTATATTCATATCGATTGTCAATTTTACACTTTTGGTCGTTAATTTTTATTTATATTTGGGCTGGCCCTCACCATCTTCATTATACTTCTCTTCCCGATTGGGTTCAAACTCTTGGCATGACATTCTCTATCATGCTTTGGATGCCATCATGGGGCGGAATGATTAATGGTATTATGACCTTGTCTGGCGCTTGGGATAAACTTCGCACAGATCCAGTACTTCGATTTCTTATTACTTCGGTTGCCTTTTATGGTATGAGCACTTTTGAAGGACCACTTATGTCAATCAAAGCAGTTAATGCTCTTTCACATTACACTGATTGGACTATTGGACATGTTCACTCTGGAGCGCTTGGCTGGGTTGCTCTTATAAGCTTTGGGGCTCTTTACCATCTAGTTCCAATTTTGTGGGGTAAAAAAGATTTATACTCCAATAAACTGGTTAATACCCATTTTTGGTTAGCTACAATCGGAATCGTACTTTATACCGTCGCAATGTGGATTTCAGGGATTAGTCAAGGCTTGATGCTGCGCACCTACAACGAAATGGGAAATTTGCAATATTCATTTATCGACGTCTTAAAAGCGAGCCATCCCCTCTATGTCACTAGAGCGTTAGGTGGAATATTTTTCTTATCTGGAGCCTGCGTTATGGCTTATAATTTTTACAAAACGATCAATTTAAAAACTAATAACTAGCAACATAGAACTTCTAATATGCTCAAACATCATGATAAAATTGAACGCAATTCAATTATTCTCTTAATTTTAACTGTAGTTGTGATTTCGATTGGTGGTTTAGTTGAAATTACTCCATTATTTCGCATTGAAACCACCATCGAAAAAGTTGAAGGAATGCGCCCATATACCCCTCTCGAGTTAGCGGGAGCTAAAATATACAAACGCGAAGGATGTTATGGTTGCCATTCCCAACAGGTTAGAGTTTTACGTGATGAGGTCGAAAGATACGGCCACTACTCTATTGCTTCTGAAAGTATGTATGATTATCCATTTCAATGGGGTTCAAAACGCACTGGCCCAGATTTAGCTAGAATTGGCGGAAAATATTCAGACGAGTGGCATACTCGACACCTTGTAAACCCTCGTTCGGTTGTTCCAGAATCAATCATGCCGGGATATAAATTTTTACTCGAAAAAGATGCTAAAATCGCTAAAATTGCCGATGATATGGAAGTTCTCAAAAAAATTGGCGTCCCTTATTCTGAAGATATGATTCAAAATGCTGTTTCTGACGCCGTTATTCAAGCCTCCAATGATAGAGACGGCGAAGTTTTGCTAAAAAGATATGGTAAAAAGGTAAATATTCGAGACTTCGACGGTAATCCACAAAAAGTTTCTGAAATGGATGCTTTAGTTGCTTATCTTCAGGTTCTTGGAACGCTTGTTGATTTTGCCAAATTCGAACCGCTGACTATCAAAGAATTTAATGAATTACAGCAAAATATCAAAAATTCTCAATCTTCACATCAACCAATTGAGCCTTCAAATTCAAATTTAAATAACAATAATGGTAAATAATATTTGGCAATATATCCAAAATCATGCCCCAGCGATTGCGACAATTTTTTTCTTCTTATTCTTTTGCCATGTCGTTTACTCGGTTTTTAAAAAAGGCCAAGAAAAAAAGTTTGATGATTACTCTAAAATCCCATTCAAAGACGATCCTAAAAATTTGCGGGACGATCCTAAAAATTTGCGGTCAGGACCAGAATTAGAAGACAAATCTAAATCAAATTCTCAACTAAAAAATAATAAAAATGACTAAAAGACATCAAAACGATGAAAAAACCACTAAATCCCAAAACAATGATAAACCCTTTGAAAGCTTTGGTGTTACTGGGCATAGTTGGGATGGCGTTTCTGAATATAATGTTCCAGCGCCACGTTGGTGGCTGATCGTTTGGATTATATGTATTATTTGGGCAACAATTTATTGGTTTTTCTTCCCGGCTTGGCCAACACTCTCTGGTAACACTAAGGGTTCATTAAATTGGACTAAATACTCTGAATTAAACAAAGAACAACAAGAAATTGAAGCCAAAAAAAGTGTATATCTTGAACAAATGACTAACACACCACTTAATGAAATTGCTAAAAATGAAAAGCTTTTGCAATTTGCTTTAAATACTGGTCGTTCAGCTTTCCGAGAAAACTGCTCTGCATGCCATGGTCAAGGTGCCCAAGGGGCCAAAGGTTATCCGAATCTAAATGATGATGATTGGTTATGGGGTGGAAAGCTCGACGATATTTATCAAACTTTACTATATGGTATTAGAGCTAATCACGAATTAACCCGCGCCAACCAAATGCCATCTTTTGGTTTGGATAAAATATTAAAAAGAAATGAAATCAATGATACTATCGAATATGTCTTATCCCTATCCAATAAGGCTAATTATAATGCTAACGGCGAGGCAATATTTAAGGCTAATTGTGTTGCATGCCATGGTAACGAGGGTAAAGGAAATCAGGCCTTAGGGGCGCCAAATTTAACTGATGCAATTTGGCTTTATGGTTCAAATAAAGAGGATTTGTTTTATACTATTTATTATTCAAGGGCTGGCGTAATGCCCTATTGGAAGGATCGTATTGATAACAATACAATAAAAAGTCTTTCAATTTATGTTCACTCTTTGGGTGGTGGAAAATAAATGGGTGGTGGAAAATAAATATTAATTTTAAAAATTTTATATTTCTGTCAAAGATCTAAAACGGATTAGGGGTGATTAGCCCCAAAAAACTAAAAACTATTTTCTAAAAATTTTTCCAAACCGACAATCGATTTTATTAAATTAAAAATACTTAATTTATTCCGTTAAACAATAGCAAGACGGCTTAATTTCATTCTAAAATCAAATCAAAACACAAAAATCCCAAAATTCAAAAATATCTTTGTAAAATTTCGCTTAATTTAGAATTAAATTCAATTGATCGAGTCTTAGTTATCACAACATCTTTTTTCAATATCGCCTCAGTCAATTGATAATGTTTAGGCGCAGAAACAGTTGGGCTGGCAGGTTGAATATAATTTGAGCAAAATGACCGAAGATATGCTCAAAATTTTGGCGCGAAAATGCCAATTTTACCGTAAAAATTCTTGAAAAATCCCATAAACTAACTCCTAGTAGGATTTTCTCCTGTGGTTCCTGCCAATTTTACTGAATTAGGAGATTCAGTTACAGGAGATGAAGAGGGTTGTTGTTGCGATGGTTGCGGTTGTATTAAATCTTTTACTTCAGCAAATTTGAGTTTATTAAATAGTTTATTCAATATTATCCCAGATAAATTTGGATTACTTGCAATGCTGTTAAGACTTTCAGGCTCATTGGAAGGATTTGTCTCAAGTAGATTTTTACGAACTGTTGTTAACCTGAAATAATCATTCATGGTTAATCCATATTTGTTATTTTGATCTTTGCAAAAAATCAAAATTAG
>VGDJ01000060.1 GCA_016869775.1 Alphaproteobacteria bacterium | reverse complement strand
CACATTAACGGCATCTTGACCAATCATTGCGTCAACTACCAGAAGAATTTCGTGAGCATTGGCGATTTGGTTAATTTTTATTAATTCATTCATCATTTCTTGATCGATTGAAGTTCGACCTGCGCTATCAAGAATTAAAACATCAAATGCGCCATCTTGAGCTTTTTGTAGCGCTTGTTTAGCAAGGATCTCGGGCTTTTTTGAGGCGTCAAATTCAGCAAATTCGACTCCGATTTTATGGGCTAAAATTTTTAATTGCTCAGAGGCGGCGGGGCGATAAGTATCTAGTGATGCCAATAAAACTTTTTTATGATTTTTATTTTTAAGACGCAATGCCAACTTGCCCGAAGTAGTGGTTTTGCCAGCTCCTTGGAGCCCAACCATTAAAATTATAATTGGTGGTTTATGGTTAAAATCGATTTCTGATTTATCGCTTCCCAAAAGATTAACGAGTTCATCATGAACAATTTTCACAATCATTTGACCAGCCGAAACGCTGGAAATAACTTTTTTTCCGAGCGCTTCATTTTTAATTTGCTCGATAAAATTTTTAGCTACATTGAGCGAAACATCGGCTTCAAGTAAAGCAATTCTAATTTGACGAAGAGTAGTGTTTAAATCATCTTCGGTAATAAATTTTTTGCCAGAAATTTGGCTAAAAATTTTAGTTATTTTTTCGGAAAAATTATCAAACATTTAATAAATTTTTTAAATTTTGTGAAATTTTTTTGGGACTGTGTTTTTTAGTATCAATGGCGACTAAATCAACCTCAATTGTTGATAAGATTTTCTTATCAATTCTAATCTCTTGATAAATTTTAATTACGGTAAAAGATATTTCTTTTATTGCGATGCTAACTTCAATTTCATCATCAAGTCGAGCCGAAGAAATATATTCAATTCCGCATCTTCGAACCACAAATCCAAGATTCTCTTTGAGTGCTAGTTGTTGTTGAGAAATTCCTTTTGAGCGTAAAAAATCTGTTCGGGCTCTTTCGTAAAATTTTAAATAATTAGCATAATAAACAATTCCACCAGCGTCAGTATCTTCAAAATATATGCGATATTTAAAACTATTCATCAACTGGAGAATCGGATTGGAAACCATTGTTTTTGGAGCTTATTTGTGCAAAACAATTTGGAGTCTCGTAAACTTTAATATTTACGCACTCTATTGGATATGAGCTAAATAAAGTTGGACAAATATCTTCGAGTAAATGTTTGGCAATATTTTCGGCGGTAGGGTTGTATTTCATGTAATAAATTTTTTGGCCAGTTATATTCGAGATTTTTTCGCCCAATTCGCGATCTTTATCCCATAAAATTGTGGTGTGATCAAGATTTTTATCGATCCAACTTCCAAGAATTTCACGAATTAATCCAAAATCAACAATACGGCCAAGGGAGTCAAGCTCTTTGGCAGTAAAGCTGGCCTCAACAACATAGCGATGACCATGGAGCATCTTGCATTTAGATTCGTGATTCATGACGCGGTGGGCGCTATCAAATTCTAGTCGACGAGTGCATATTATCATATAAAATATTTGATTTGTTAAATTTTTCGAAGGATAATAAATCACTATTCATCAATTTCAACTACAAAGACCTCATGCAACAAATCATTAATAAACTAAAATTTAATGAATTCGGATTAATTCCAACAATCGCTCAAGATATCAACTCCAAAAAGGTTTTAATGTTAGCTTGGATGAATAAAGAAAGTCTCGATCTTACCATTAAAACTGGTTTTGCGACTTATTTTTCTAGATCACGAAATGAATTGTGGAAAAAGGGTGATACTTCTGGTCATTTACAAAAAATTCATAAAATTACTGTTGATTGCGATCATGATTGTATTTTGCTTGAAGTGGAGCAAAGTGGTTGCGCTTGCCATACTGGTTCTGAAACTTGTTTTTTTAATCAAGTTTTATCTTAAATAAGTTTATAAAACCCTAAAGTTCTTGCCCTAAAGTTCTTGAATTTGTGAATTATAAAAATCAACGATACGAGATTTGATTTCTTCGACGGCTTCATCAAATTTATTAGGATTTTGTTGTCCGTTACCATAAGTTCCTAAGGTGTTAATTTTAGCACGAAATTCGGCTGAACCTTTAAGACCCGAGCTATACCAGCCAATATGTTTTTTTGCTAACGAAATGCCGACCTGCGCGCCGTAATGCTCAATCATTTTATTAAAATGATTTATAACAATATGCTTTTGATCCAGTATAGTTGGGCTTGGGATAACATTTTGATTATGAAGTTCAGCATTAATTTGTGAGATAAGCCACGGTTTTCCATAGCAAGCGCGACCAATCATAACGCCATCAGCGCCTGAATATTCTAGGGCATTTTTGGCGTCTTGAGTAGATTTTATGTCACCATTGGCAATTACTGGAATTGACACGGCTTTTTTAACGTTAGCGATAGCATGCCAATTTGCACTTCCATTATACATTTGGCAACGGGTGCGGCCATGAACCGTAAGCATTTTTATTCCAACATCTTGAGCTTTTTTTGCTAAACTTGGCGCATTAAGATTCTCTGAGTTCCAGCCGAGGCGCATCTTCATCGTAACTGGAATTTTAACGGCTTTAACCACCGCTTCCATAATTTGAGTGGCCAATTTTTCATCTTTCATCAAAGCGCTTCCGGCAAAGCCATTCACAACTTTTTTAACTGGGCATCCAAAGTTAATATCGATAATATCGGCGCCAAGCTCTTCGTTAAGTCGCGCAGCTTCGGCCATGACGGATGGTTCGCAACCAGCCAATTGAACTGACATTGGATATTGAGATACATCTTTTTGACATTTTTTCAAAGACTCGCGAGTTTGCAAAATCATGGCGCGGGAGGCAATCATTTCAGAGATCACTAACGGGCTACCAAAGTTTTTGACTATTTGGCGAAACGGCAAATCTGTAACTCCCGACATCGGCGCAAGCAAAACATTGCTATCTAATGTGATATTGCCAATTTTTATCATTAGAAATTTAAAAAATTATATAGAATTTAAAACACTCTAGTTGTAGCAACTTGTAGCAACAAAGGGCGCATATGTTATGTAAAAAATAATTTAATGCAACTTATGTTTTGAAAATTTAGAGTGATTTATGTTTTGAAAATTTAGAGTGATTTTTTACACGCATCAAACAATGAATCGTGATTAATTTTCATAAAATCCAAAATAAATGTCATCAAATCAACATAAAAAAAGCCTTAAAATCCATCTCGCGCAACTAAATTTTACGGTTGGCGATATTGACGGCAACGCCCATAAAATTATTGACGAATATTTAAAGGCCAATGCCAATAATTGTGATTTAGTTATTTTTTCAGAAATGGCGATTTGTGGCTATCCATGCGAAGATTTATGGCTTAAAGAATATTTTATAAAAAAATGCCAAGAAAAAATCATCGATATTTTATCAATAACTAAAGGCCACAAATGCGCTATTTTGCTGGGCGCCCCCTTTTTTGAATTTGAGCGCAAAAAATCGGTTTTAAGAAATTCGGCAATGCTTTTGGAAGACGGCGAAATCAAGCAAATTATTAGCAAAAAATCTCTGCCAAATTATGGCGTATTTGATGAAAATCGTTATTTCAAACCCTCGTCGCATATTACGAATTTTGAATTTCGTGGTTTTGATATCGTAGTTCTTGTGTGTGAAGATTTGTGGGATGAGCGCAATTTAATGCTTTTGCGCGAGCAGGCTTTTGATTTTATTGTTTCGATTAATGCCTCACCATTCAATTCTGGCAAGTGCCAGCAAAGATTAGATTTGGCTACAAAATATAGCCAAGATCTAGAAAAACCTTTAATCTATGTTAATCAAGTTGGTGGACAAGATTCACTAATTTTTGATGGGGCAAGTTTTGTAATGAATAAACAGGCGCAGGTTGTTTTGCAAATGCCAAATTTTGTTGAAGATTATGCTCAAATTGAAGTTTCAAAAGATTTAAAAATTGATGTTTTGAAAAATTTCGATTGTCAAAATCAAAATATTTTTATTGAGCAAAGCCTTGAGCAGTTTTATTGCGCAAGCGTTTTGGGGCTTAGAGATTATGTTAAAAAAAATAATTTTAAAAAAGTTTTGATTGGCATGTCTGGTGGAATTGATTCGGCTTTAGTTGCAACTATTGCTGTCGATGCTCTAGGTAGTGAAGGTGTGGCGCTTTATGCCTTGCCTACTAAATTCAACTCTACAACTTCACTTGTTGATGCTAAAGCGTGTGCTGAAAATTTAAATATTGAACTAAAAACTATTGAAATTGAGGAGGTTTTTCAAACCACTCTTGCCCAAATAAATAAATCTGAAAATTTATCACAACTTGCTCAAGAAAACTTACAATCTCGTATTCGAGGCAATGTTTTGATGGCAATTTCAAATTCAACAAATTGGCTATTGATTTCAACTGGCAATAAATCAGAAATGGCTTGTGGCTATGCAACTTTGTATGGTGATATGAACGGCGCGTTCAATCCAATAAAAGATTTTTATAAAACTCAAATTTATGAATTGGCAAAATTTCGGAATCAAAATTTATGCAAAATTTCAAGCTTTAATCATCTTAATTTAATTCCACAAAATATTATTTTTAAAGAACCTTCGGCTGAACTTAGATATAATCAAAAAGATTCTGATTCTCTTCCCGAATATGAAATTCTTGATAAAATTTTATTTTTGTTGATTGAAAAACAAAACTCGATTGATGAAGTTGTTAATGCTGGTTTTGATTTTGGTTTGGTTAATCGAGTCGCAAAGTTAATTTATCAAAGTGAATATAAGCGCAAACAGTCGGTTCTTGGTGTTAAAGTTTCGGTTTTAGCTTTTGATAAAGAGCGCCGTTATCCACTAACCAACAAATTTATGCTCTAGTGAAAAAATCTCAAATTTATATCTGCAGTGATTGCAAACATATTGGCCCTTGCAAAGTAGTTAAAAAAGGCAGTCGTAAAACTGAAATATTTTGGTGGATAATGTTCAGTCCAGTAGCAATTTGTTATTCGATATATCGCCTGTTTGGTTCGAAGCGAGTATGCGAAAAATGTGAAAGTCAAAATATTGTAAAAACTAATTCAAAATTAATTGCCGAAATTAATGAAAATAAAATTATCGATGATTCATCTTTTGGGGCGTAGTTATTGGTAAATTCAATCTTGAATATTGATGTAATTGGCACCATAATTCAAAAAAATCTCAATAAATCATTCTCATAAATATGGAAACTCGCGTTCGTTTTGCTCCGTCACCAACTGGTTTTTTGCACGTTGGTAATATTCGTGTGGCGATTATTAATTTTTTATACGCCCAAAAAACTGCCACAAAAATTACCAAAGAAAATGGTAGTAAATTTTTTTTACGACTTGATGACACTGACTCTCAGAGGGTTAAAGATGAATATCGCGAGATGATATTTCAAGATATGAATTGGTTAGGATTAAAATTTGATGAGAGTTTCAAGCAATCCGATCGACTTGCTAGATATGAGCAAGCCAAAAATCAATTGATTGCCAGCGGAAGGCTTTATGAATGTTTTGAGACTGCTGAAGAACTCAGCCTACAACGTAAAGCGCAAAATGCTTCTGGAGTTGCTCCGATCTACAATCGTGCCTCTCTTAATCTTAGTGTTGAACAAAAAAATGAACTAAAGAGAAAGGGTTTAAGACCTCATTATCGCTTTTTGCTCGATGATAAACTGGTAAGTTGGAACGATAAAATTAAAGGTAAGATTGCTTATGAGGGACGCCATTTTTCTGACCCAGTTTTAATTCGCGAATTAGATGAAAATGGTTTTGGGGTACCAACTTATACTTTTTGCTCGGTGGTTGATGATATTGATTATAAAATTACCGATATCATCCGTGGAGAGGATCATATTACAAATACCGCAATTCAGATCCAAATCTTTGAAGCTCTCGGCGCTAAAGCTCCAGATTTTGCGCATTTATCTTTGGTCAAGGCTTCGGAAGGAAAAATCTCAAAGCGCGATGGAGGTTTTGATGTTAAGACTCTTAGAAATGAAGGCTACGAACCAATTTCAATAATCAATCTTTTGGCACAAATTGGCACTTCTGAATCAATTAAAATTCACGAAAATCTCGATAAATTAATTGAAGATTTTAGTTTTGAAAAATTTTCAAAATCAGCGACAAATTACTCATTAAGCGAGCTAATCGAAATTAACCATAAAATACTTCAAAATGTCAGTTATGATTATGTTTTATCAAAAATTAATGAAAATAAAATAAACTATAAAATTTCTGAAAAATTGTGGGAAGCTTGCAAATCAAACCTAAGTTTTTTTCATGAAGTTGAGGAGTGGATCAAAATTTTTAGCGTGGGTTTTCGTTATAAAAATTCTACTCAAGATTTAGATTTTTTGAATCAAATTATTGAACTACTTCCGCTTGATACATCAGGCCTTGACGCATGGCAAAATTGGCTGAATGAGATTAAAAAAATTTCAACTCGCAAAGGTAAAGATTTGTTTATGCCAATTCGTCTTGCTTTAACTGGGAAAGAGCAGGGTCCAGAGTTAAAATTTATTATTAATTTGCTAGATCGCGCTGAGATAATTTCTCGTCTTAAAGCTTCTTAGATTAAAAAAATATGAAATGATCGGGTGGGTGGTGCTATCAAGTGGAATCGAACCACCGACCTCTTCATTACCAATGAAGTGCTCTACCCCTGAGCTATGATAGCAATTGATTTCGTATGATTTATCGGAGAAAAATGAGCGTGGATTATAAAAACCGTTTTTAAAAAGACTACAATTTGTTTTAAAGTTCTACAACCTTTTGATATATAATTTTAGCATCAAAATTTAAATTTAGGTTTTGATTTCTCCAAGCCTCTTGGCTAAAAATTTCAATCATATTAACGATTAGAAGAAGATTATTATCTACTATCACCAGCTGAATCATTTGTAGGTTCGCTTTTATTTCCTTTTTCACTCGATTGCGCCGAATCAGTAGCTTCATCTTTGTTTTCTTTCTCCTCATCTTTTTTGCCATCGGGAATTTGTTTTTGAACGGCTCTGGCAGCGCGTTTCTGAATAGCACGAACTCCTGCGGTGAATTTTTTGAGCATTTCAAACCCTCCGGTTGATTTAACATCAATATTTTGTCCAGTTAGTCCAGTAGTAATGCCGGGAATTTGATCAATCATTTGCAATAAAACATATAAAAACAACGCGCTTTTTAAAATTAATAAAATTTTATTGTTATTTAGTTTGAAAATTTCTGGAAGATAGATCCCAAGCATCGCAAAAGCATTGTTTTTCTTAAAATCATTGAAACGCAAGATACATGCTGGGGTAAGTTCGGTTGGGTTTATGATGTCGGTGTACTTACCCTTTTCAGACGTGCCCTTACATATGTTTAAATCGGTT
>VGDJ01000059.1 GCA_016869775.1 Alphaproteobacteria bacterium | reverse complement strand
TTTATTTAATGTTTGAGGTGTATTTAAATAATTCATTAACAAAAATTCAAATTATAATTTAGACTCAAATAACCACATAATAGCTTTCCCGAAGAAGCCAATTAAATTTTTATAAGAATAGTATTTATAATGATGGAATTAGTCACTTTTATATATGAGTAAATAAATTTAAATTCATTTAAATACTAAAGATAACGTTTACTGGCTATTTTAAAAAGAGGTCAATGGGGGATTAAAAACTTATTAAAGAACTTCTAAGGAAAACTTTAGATAAAAATATCTAAACTATTCTTCGGAATTTGTTTTCTTCTTTCTGTTTTTTTTGATAGCCTTATCGACAGAATCACTGGAGGAATTAATTGCATCAGAAACGGTTTTTTCATTATCAACTTTTTCTTTAGATTTTGATTTTTTTGACGGATTGAGAAGAGCTTGCGCTTCTGAATCGCTTCTGCTAACGACTAGTTTTATCACAAAAGCAGATTCACTGTGCAAGACTAATTTTATATCATATATTCCAACTTCTTTAATTGGCTTATTTAAAAAAATAGATGATTTTTCAACGAGTTTTTCACCAACAGCTTCATTAATTTTTGAAGAAATTACCGATGAATTAACTGATCCATAAAGACGACCATCATCAGAGGCATTTTCGATAATTACGATATCTTTTCCCTCAAGAGCAGATTTAACTTTATTAGAAATATCAAGTTTTTTTGCACTCTCTAGCTCAAAGTGATTTTTCTTAGCTTCAAATGTTTTGTAGTTATCATTGGTAAAACAAATAGCTTTTTTATTTGGAATTAAAAAATTTTTAGCATAGCCATTTTTAACAACTACAACATCGCCAATTTTTCCGAGTTTTGGCAAAACATCAATAAGGATAACTTTCATTTTTAAGGGAGTTAAATTAGTCTTTTTTAATCGGAGAAATTAATGCTAAGAAGCGAGCTTTTTTAATAGCATTTGCAATAGCTCTCTGTTTTTTTATTTCAACATTACTTATACGACTTGGAATTATTTTTCCACGTTCAGAAATAAATTTATTAAGTAGTTTTAAATTTTTGTAATCAATTTCGGATATATCAATATCTCTGAGTGGACAAGACTTTTTTTTGCGAATAAAAACACTTTGATTTACAAGCGATACTTTTACGAAACTATCTTCATTTTCGTTTGTATTTACAGAACTATTAACAGAATTTTTATTTGGTAACATGTTGACTCCTATGCATCAAATTGAAATTGATCAATAACTAAATCAAGCTTTGAGGGCTCTTTTTTGGAAGAAACTTTACCAGCTTTAAAATCTTTAGCATTGATTGAAACAAACATTGGCGATTCATCAACAAATGATTCTACAGAGTAAATCGCGCTTCGAATAACATCTTCATTGTAACCCATGACCCTTTTAAGTTCAGCAACAGTCGGATATTCAGATTCAATCTTAAGTAAAATATAATGACCACGAGTATTTTTTTTCACTTTGTAAGCTAAATTGCGAAGTCCCCAATATTCTTTTTTAACTTTTCCGTTGGCATCGGCAATAATTTTTGTAAATTTGTTAGTTAAGGCATCAACATCCTCAACTGTAAGATCTTGTCTGGCAATAAATACGGTTTCGTACAAAGACATAGTTATGAATTAATTGTTAAAATTTATTTCTTAAAATACTTGAAGAAAACTAGGTTAGATAGAACCTCTAAAACCCTTGGAAGCGAGTTTTTATGAGTTTTTGATATCAAAACTACAAAAATTAGACGAATTTTGTAAAGATTATTTTGATGATTATTGATACTCAAATCAAGTTAAGAGGTCGAACATTTTATTGGCAAAAACTTTTATTGCAACACAAACTTTCAATTTTTTTGTTATTAAAATTCTATTTTAAAAAAAACTAGAATGGCAATTTTTTTATTAAAAAGTGGGTTTAAAAATTATTCCTTCTATCTATTTTTTTCTGCCAATCTATTTTTATTGCGAAATACTAATCAAAAACAAATTTAACGCCATCATGCACAATAAATTTTATGCAAATTCTTAATCGCAAGGCTCATTTTAACTATCAAATACTCGAAGAGATCGAAGCTGGAATTATACTTTTAGGGAGCGAAGTAAAATCACTTCGAGAAGGAAAAGCCAGCATTTCTGAAGCATATATTATTGATAAAAATTCAGAATTAATTTTGATTAACTCCAATATTTCTGAATATAAAGGAGCTAATCGCTTTAATCATTTGCCAAAACGCGAAAGAAAACTTTTACTTCGTAAGAAACAAATTCATAAAATTATTGGTAAAATAAACAACCAAGGCCTTTCAGTAGTTCCAATTAAAATTTATTTTAATAAAAAAAATTATGCTAAAATTTTAATCGGTATCTCAAAAGGCAAAAAATTGTACGATAAAAGAGAAACCATCAAAAAACGCGATGAAAATAGAAGATTAATGCGCGAAGAAGATTAACAAATAAACATAATGAACAAAAATAATCCACACTATTTTATATTTGAACCTTTGACTACACTGAGTCGAATCGCTAGTTCTATTAATACATATTTGTCAAAATTAGTTGGTGGCAATAGAATTATTAATCTTTTACTACACCAACCTTATCGAATTGAAAAAGTTAATTTTTTGCCAAAATTATCTGAGGTGCAGGACCAAGAATTAATTATAATAAGTGGTAAAATTGAAAATCACTTAAAACCTAAAAACTCCCGTCAACCATATAAAATCAATTGTTATAACCCTTCTGGATATTTTAATTTGGTGTTTTTTAAAATTTTTCCAAGTCAAATCGATAAATTAAAAATAGGAAACGAAATAGCGATTTTAGGACGAATCAGCAAAAATCTTAATGATAATCAAATTACTCACCCTATCGAGATTGTTGAAGCCAAAAATATTGATCAAATTTCTAAAATTAATGTGATCTATCCATTAAGTGAAAAAATCGCAAATAAATTTTTAGCAAATAAAATTAAAGAAATATTAAAAAAACTCCCCAATTCATGTGAAGAATGGATTGACAAAGAATTTGTCAAAAAAAATTCCTTACCAAGTTTTTATGATGCTTTGCGCAAAATTCATAATCCAACTGATGATAATGATCTCAAAACATACAATCCCAACAATATTGCGCGCAAAAGATTAGCTTTTGATGAACTTTTATCTTGGCAATTAGCAGTTTTGATGGCTAAAAATCGAGCTCAAAAAAATAAAATTTTTATTACAACTCAACAAAATTTTGGTGAAAAATTTATTGCCTCCCTACCCTTTAAACCCACCGATGGACAACTAAAAGCCATCGAAGAAATTAACCATGAAATTTTTTCAAATAAAAAAATGATTCGTCTTTTGCAAGGCGATGTTGGAAGTGGCAAAACAATCGTGGCAATTTTTTCAGCTTTACAAAATATCGTTCAGCAGAAACAGGCTTGTATATTGGTCCCGACTACAGTTTTAGCAACACAGCATTTTACTTATTTTTGCAAATTACTAAATGACTTTAATCTAAACATTACCCTTCTTACTTCGGCGACCACCAAGAAAAATAAAAGCCAACTAATAAACGATTTATCTAATGGCAAAATTAACATACTCATATCAACTCACTCTTGCCTTGAAGATGATATAATTTTCAAAAATCTAGGAATTATTGTTATCGATGAACAGCACCGATTTGGAGTCCTACAACGCCTCAAAATCATAAATAAAGGACCAAATGCCGATCTTCTTCTCATGAGCGCAACCCCAATTCCTCGAAGCCTCATGATGGGACTTTATGGCGATATGGATATTTCGATTTTGAGTGAAAAACCCAAAAATCGTCAAAAAATTGAAACCTTAATTATGTCCATGAAAAAATGTCATGACTTATTTGATGGCATCAAAAGAGCAATCGATAAAAATGAAAAAATATATTGGATATGCCCTGCAATCGATGAAAATGAAGAGCAAAACTTAATTTCAGTGAATCAAAAGTTTTTAGAATTGTCGCAAGTTTTTGGAGCAAAAAATATTGCACTTTTACATGGTAAAATGAAGGACAAAGATAAAGAAAAAATCATGAGCGATTTTGCCGACGATTATAATGACTTAAAAATTTTGATTGCCACTACAGTCATTGAAGTTGGAATTGATGTGCCTTCAGCGACTGTTATTGTTATTGAGAATGCTGAACAATTTGGCTTAGCCCAACTTCATCAACTTCGCGGGAGAGTTGGTCGTTCCGAAAAAAAATCATTTTGTATTTTGCTTTACGGCGAAAAATATAGTAAAAAATCCCAGCAAAGATTAGAAATTTTACGCGAATCCAATGATGGATTTTTTATTGCTGAAGAAGATTTAAAAATGCGCGGAAGTGGCGAAATAATTGGAACAAAACAAAGCGGTTTCCCAGAATTTAGAATTGCCGATTTAAATTTTGACCATTCTTATCTCAATATTGCCCACAAAAATGCTCAAATAATTCTAAATTCTGACCCAAAACTCGAACTTGAATCAAGTCGCAAATACAAATTTTTATTAAAAGTATTCAATTATGATGAGTGCCTAAGCATTATTAACAGCGGGTAGCGAGAAGTATTTAACAAAACTCAAATCTAGCTTAATTCAATTAGCAATTTTTTGCCACTTGCCGTCGATTTTACGATAAAAATTATTTGGTTTAATAATTTCACAAGGCGAAGAATTTTCAAAAAAGTGAAATGAGCGAGAAAAAGTTTGAACAAATCCAAGATTTGGCTCGTCTAAAAAAATTAAATAATCGGCTTTATTTAAGTTATCTTCTAGATTAGAAATCAAAATTGGCTGATCTTTAGCAACAAAATCTTTGTCAAAAATTGTAGCGTGCGGAATGAATTTATTGCGCCCATAAGTCCATAGTGAATCGTCAATTTTCTTAATAAAATCATCACCTTTCACAAAAATTATAGCGCGCTTATTGTCATCAATAATCTTTAGAAGAATTGGTGCCATTGCTTTAACAATATCTTCATCGACTGCGTAAAAATTAATTTCTGTCTTCATAATTTTATAAAAAATCGCTAAATTCGGTAACTATTTCTTGATATAATTTGCGCTTAAAACTGACAATCAAATTTAGCAAATTATTAGAATCAACCCATTTCCAATCAGAAAATTCTGGTTCACTCGTGGCAATATTAACATCTTGGTCAATCCCAATAAAATCAACCAAGTACCATCTTTGCTTTTGACCTAAATATTTACCACCCCAAAATTTTTTTTGTAATTTGTAAGGTAAATTATAATAAAAATATCGGTTACTTTTTTTAATCAATTTAACATTTTCGGATTTAATTCCGGTTTCTTCGAGTAATTCACGATACATCGCCAAATCCTCATCCTCTCCAACATCGGTCCCGCCTTGAGGCATTTGCCAAGCGTCGGATTGATTATCAATACGCTTACCAACGAAAATTTTTTTATTACTATTAATCAACATGATTCCAACGCCGTTTCGATATAAATGATCAGGCATTTCAATGGAGTTTGAGTTTGTTGGTAAGGTTGACATAATGATTTTTTTAGCTAGAATTTTTCGGTCAAAATCATACTAAATTTCTTAATTCAAAAATCAAACAATGAAATTCATTTCCACCCGCTTAGGCGCACCCTCTCTTAATTTTGAAGAAGTTATATTTCAAGGATTAGCCTCCGATGGCGGGCTTTATATTCCAGAATTTTTGCCACTTTTTGACGACAAAAAATTACACGAAATAAAAAATTACTCTTACCCAGATTTATTTTTTGAAATCACCAAGGTATTTATTGATAACGAAATTCCGTCACAAGAATACAAAAAAATTATCGACAAATCTTATTCAAAATTTTCTCATCAAGCAATTGCTCCCCTAAAACAACTAGATTCAAATCATTATTTACTTGAATTATTTCATGGCCCAACTCTCGCTTTCAAGGATTTCGCATTACAATATCTTGGTAACGTATTAGATTATTTTTTAAAAATTCGAAATCAAAAAATCGTTATCATCGGCGCTACTTCTGGCGACACAGGTTCAGCCGGAATTCATGGTTGCATGAATTGCCAAAATGCCGAAATTTTTATTATGTATCCGCATCAAAAAGTTTCAGAAGTCCAAAAACGCCAGATGACAACCGTTATTCAAGATAATGTTTTTAATATCGCTCTGGAAGGAAATTTTGATGATTGTCAAAATTTGGTAAAAAAAATGTTTGCCGATCAAAGTTTTTTAAGAGGCAAAAAAATGGTTGCCATCAATTCCATTAATTTTGCGCGAATTATGGCCCAAATTGTTTATTATTTTTATAGCGCATTAAGAGTTGGTTGCAACGATAAAAATCCCGTTTCATTCACAGTTCCAAGTGGAAATTTTGGTGATATTTACGCCGGTTTTTTAGCTAAAAAAATGGGTTTAAATATTAATAAACTTATTATTGCCACTAATTCAAATGATATTTTGGTACGCTTTATTAATCACAATGATTACAGCAAAAAATCAATGATTGAAACCATGTCTCCAAGCATGAATATTCAAGTTGCAAGCAATTTTGAAAGGCTAATTTTTGATTCTTTAAAAACTCACAAAATTGAAAATAAAACCCCCGAAATTATTCACGAATTTTTGCGCACTGGCTCGTTAAAGCTTCCTGATGAAATTCACAAAACCATCAAAAAAGATTTTTGTGCCTACAAAATTGATGACGAGCAAACCATTTTATCCATTAAAAAATATTTTGAAAAAACTCACGAAATCCTTGATCCGCATACCGCCATCGGCACTATTGCCTCCGAACAATTCATCGCCAGCCCTCATTATCGGGGTGAAAGCGTAATTACTCTTGCAACAGCCCATCCCGCTAAATTTCCAAGCGCCATTGAAAGTGCCGAGATTCCTCAACCACAATTACCAAGGTTTTTGAACGATTTATTTAGCCGACCTGAACGCTTTAGTGTTTTAGAAAACAATCTCGAAATTGTTAAAAATTTTATTTCTAATAAAATTTAATTCATTAATTCAACTCAAATAAATGGCTCCAATCTTAGGTTTTTCAGCGCTAATTCTTAACTTGTCAACTACATTTTTTGGCACTTTTTTCTATTTTTTTTATCAAAAAAAATACCAACCAAAAGATTTTGAAAAAATATATTTTTTTCTTTGTTCAATAAGTTTTTTAAGCGCAATTGGCGCACAAATATTTTTAATTTATAGTTTTATAACCTCCGATTATTCGGTTATAAATGTTTATCAAAACTCACATCACCTTAAACCACTTATTTACAAAATCGCTGGTTCATGGGGCAACCATGAAGGCTCAATGCTTCTTTTAATCACAGTTTTATCACTTTATAATTTATTCTTTGCATTTTTTAGCAAACTTGAAAACCCCATTAAAATCAGTGCAATCTCCATTCAACAGTTTGTGATTGCATTATTTTGTTTATACACCGCCATTACTTCGAATCCATTCCTACAATCCCTTGAAGCTCCAACTTCAGGACGCGAACTTAATCCAATACTACAAGATATTGGCCTAGCCCTTCATCCACCCATGCTTTATGTTGGCTATCTTGGTTTTAGCATGGTTTTTGCCATAACTCTTGGCGCAATAATTTCTAAAAAATTCACTGCTTTGGCGTTAAAATCCATCCAGATATTTACTTATTTTGCTTTTGCA
>VGDJ01000058.1 GCA_016869775.1 Alphaproteobacteria bacterium | reverse complement strand
ACAGAAATTGTTTCAAATCAAATTAGCGCTTTGGCAAGTTTGAGTTTATGTTTAAAAAATATTTTAAAACTTTTTGCACCTTTTATTCCGCACATCACCGAAGAAATTTATGAATCAATTTTTGCTGATGAGTTTTTCGAAAAAAAATCAATTCATGCCCGCAAAAACTTTGCACAATTGCCAGCTCAATTAACAAAAAATTCTGTAGAAATTATAAAAATCGGGGATGAAATTTTGAAAATTTTGTTTGAGGTCAGAAAATTTAAATCCGAAAAAAACCTCTCAATGAAAACACCAATTGTGCTTCTAAAAATTGGTTCAAACCTTGATTTATCAAGTGTTGTTGACGATATTTCGAATGTGTGCAATGCCCAAAAAATCGAAATAAACTCGGCTTTCAAAGAATTAAGCTCTCCGCAAATTGAAATAATTTTATAGAGTAAAACTGTTGCTCAATCGTTTTTAAAGCAAAGTTTTACAAACGCTTATAACCGCATTTTTGTAAAATTGTGTATTTCTATGTAATTTGAGGATCAAATTTTCTTAAGATGAGTTGGAAAATTAATTAATACTGATGATTTCTAAAGCATTTCACCGATTTTTTTTGATTTCAAAATTTCGCGGGCTTTGTGATATTTTTCATCGTGCCAGAAAATTAGACAACCGTTGCAACCTTTGCCACAACAGCCTTCAGTGCCGATTCGTGGCGTGCGCGGTGAAACTTTTTCGTCGCCAACTTCGCGTGCCTGAAAATATTTTTGCCGTTTATTTTGATATTTTTCTTCACGCACTTCGCCGGCCTCAAGTTGATGTGAGAGTTGACGTGATTCAACTTTTAGTTTTTCTTGTTCAATATCGATTTTTTCTTTGCGAATTAGGGTATGAGTGGGCAATAAATCTTTGATTTTTTGTTTATTAAATAAATGAAAAGCGCTGGCGGGAATAACAAATTTTGGCTTTTGTCCGCCATGAAGCTTGTCGCAAATCACAATTTCTTCAGCACCATTTTTGTGAATTTTGAGCATTTTAAACTCATAAACCCTGAGCAAAATTGGCTCTCTTTGCGATGGTGACAAAAATTCTAACACATCGCCAGCTTCAAGTAAATTTTTGGCTTCAATAATGATGTCATCGTCACGCCACTCCAAAACTTTGCCGGCAAATTCATAAAAGCTAGTTGAGCCGGTGCTTTCATAGTCGTGAGCAAGATTGGTGAGACGCCCTTCATGAAAAGCTAGAGTATAGCCTCGATTGGCGACGGAATTGATTTCATCCATATAATCATCAGCGCGCCAATTTTGTGGATCTCGCAGATAATCATCGATGGCACTGCGATAAACGCGGGCCACCGAGCCTACGTAAAATTCAGTTTTGTTGCGCCCCTCGACTTTGAATGAGTCGAGCCCCAATTGAATATATTCGTCGAGCTTGGGTAACAAACATAAATCTTTGGAATTTAAAATATATGAGCCATTAACGTCTTCTTCGAACGGCATCAGGCTTCCGGGGCGTATTTCTTCTTCGAGAAAAAAGTCGAATAAATCTTTGTTTTGGTCGGTGATTTCAATTTCATGTTCGGTGTTGTCTTTGAGTTTTATTTTTAGTTTGTAACCCCAGCGACATGAATGGGCGCAAGAGCCCTGATTGGCGCCTCTTTCGGCCATAAAATTGGATAGCAAACATCGACCCGAATAAGTCATGCACATTGAGCCGTGTATGAAGGTTTCGAGTTTGATGTCGGGGCATTTTTGGCGGATTTCTTTGAGTTCTTCGAAACTAACTTCGCGCGCCATTACCACTAATTTGGCACCTTGTTTTTGCCAAAAATCAACGGTTAGCCACGAACAAACATTGGCTTGGGTTGAGATATGAAGTTCAAGCTCAGGCGCTATTTGTCGAACAAATTGAAAAACCCCAGGATCTGAGACAATCAAGCCGTCGGGCTTAACTTTTTTGACGGTTTCAATAAATTGTGGAAGTTTTTCAACATCTTTGTTATGCGAAAAAAGATTTAGCGTTAGATAAACTTTTTTGCCGAAAGAGTGCGCATATTCAATGCCTTCAACTACATCTTCGAGACTAAAACTTGATTTGACGCGAAGTGACATATCGGGGGTGCCAATATAAACTGCGTCGGCGCCATACAAAATGGCAGTTTTAAGGCGATCTAAATTGCCGGCGGGCATTAATAATTCAGGTTTTTTAAGATAATTTTCGGTATTCATGGATTTGAAGTAATCGAATTGGTTTTAATTAGTTAATTCAACTAAGCATTTATAGTTTTTGTTATTCTTATTTTTTTCACAGTCGCGAATTTCTTCCATGAGATCATTAACAATTGAATTGCGAATGTTTTGAGCAATAATTTTAGTAAGATTTTCTTTGGCAAATTCATCAGCTGTATAAGTTGCGTAGCGATTTGGCGTAACATCGTAACTATCAAAAACTTCAGTATTGCCTTCAGATATTATTTGTGCAGTTGCAATTTTTTTTAGAACATAAGTTACATTGATAGTTACTTTATTTCGCCCAGAGCCACCCGAAACATTAGTAAAGGTTGGGCTGACAGATTGCTTTAAGTTCATCTCTAAAAAATATTTATTAGTGGCTTTGATTGAATCTGGGTTTAAAGCATCGTAAACATTGTTTTTGAGGGTTTGAGATAGTTGATTTCGTTCTTTTTTTATAACAATTGAAGCTAGTTGATGGGCAAGCGAATTTTCGACATATTGATCTTTGTAAATGACTTGGAAACCACATGATGAAATTAAAAAAAACATCAAAATAGAAATTGTGAAACAAAAACTATTTTTAAAAAAAGATTTTAAAGGTTTATTCATTTTTAAAATTTATTGCGCTCTGAATAAAATGAACAAAGAGTGGATGAGCCATGAAAGGCTTTGATTTAAGTTCGGGATGGAATTGAACGCCAACAAAGAAAGGATGGTTTTTTAGTTCAACGATTTCAGGCAATTTTTTGTCGGGAGAGAGGCCAGAAAAAATCAAGCCAGATTTTTCAAGTGCTTTTTTGTAAGAAATATCAACTTCGTATCTATGACGATGTCTTTCAGAAATTTTTTGACTTCCATAAATTTTATGCGCCAAGCTACCTTTGGTAATATTGCATGGATATGCCCCAAGGCGCATTGTGCCACCAAGGTTTTTTTGAGCTTTTTTGGTAGTTTTGTGATGTTGCCATTCACGCATCGTGCCGACCACAAAAGAGCCTTTTTTTGAAATTTCACTCGAGGTTGCATCGTTAATTTTGAGAACATTTCGAGCGTGTTCGATTACTGCCATTTGCATTCCAAAACATATACCAAGATACGGAATTTTGTTTTCACGAGCATATTTTATGGTAGCAATTTTACCATCTGTGCCATCTTCGCCAAAGCCACCCGGAACTATTACGCCGTTAATATCTTTGGGCAGTTTTGATAAATTGTTGCGAGCATTGATCCAGACTATATTAACTTTGGTTTTAAGAGAAAATGCGCCGTGATTTATGGCTTCGAGAAGTGATTTATAGGAGTCTTTGTAGTCATTATATTTGCCAACAATGGCAATATTGACTTCATGAATTGGGTGGTCAATTGCATCTTTGATATTAAACCATTTTGTAAGATTGGGTTTTTTACGATAGTCGAGTTTAAAAAATTTTAAAATTTCAGTGTCTAATCCAAGTTTGTGATAAGTGATGGGTACTTCATAAATTGATGATGAATTTGGGGCCGGTATAACCGAAGATTTTGGCACTGAGCACATCTGGGCAATTTTTTCGAGAAGAGATTTGCTGATTGATTCGAGAGGTCTTTCAACTCTGCATAAGATAACGCTTGGCTGTATTCCGATTGAACGCAATTCTTTGACCGAATGTTGAGTTGGTTTGGTTTTTAATTCGTCGGCGCTTTCGATATAAGGAAGAAGGGTCAGGTGCAAGAAAGCGCATTGGCTTGGCATTTCGTAGCCTAATTGGCGAATGGCTTCAAAAAAAGGTAAGGCTTCAATATCGCCAACTGTTCCACCGATTTCACATAAAGCAAAATCAACCCCACTTAAATCATTTAAAATAAATTTTTTAATTAAATCAGTGACGTGAGGAATTACCTGAACTGTTCCACCAAGATAATCGCCTTTGCGCTCTTTGGATAAAAGTTCAAGATAAATTTGTCCGGCGGTGATGTTATCACATTTTTGGGTATCAACTCCGGTGAATCTTTCGTAATGACCAAGATCCAAATCAGTCTCGGCGCCATCTTCGGTAACAAAAACTTCGCCATGCTGAGTTGGGCTCATGGTGCCTGGATCGATATTAAGATAAGGATCGAGTTTGCGAAGTTTTACTTTGAAGCCTCGAGCCTGAAGGAGACTGGCTAATGAAGCCGACGCCAAACCCTTACCAAGAGAAGAAACAACGCCACCTGTTATAAAAATAAATCTGGTCATAGTTTATTTATTTGCCGGTCATGATTCTGTCGACAAGTTGTTTAATTGTTGGAATAAAGCCATTCGCATAAAACGAATCAGTTGCAAAGCGATATGCGCTGTGTCCTGCAAACATTAATTGGTTCTCAATGTCGATGCCATAGCGAACATCTTGTAAAGTTTTTTGAATACAAAAACTACGCGGATCAGCTTTTTTACCATTTGTAAAATGCATTTCTTCTTTGTCAGACCAGTTGCTGAATCGGCACTGACTGAGGCAACCCATGCAATTAATTTGATCGGTTAAGATTTGTTGTGCTTTGGATTTGTCAACGAACATTAAGGTTTCATCGGGAGTTTTCATACCTTCACTGAAGCCGTTTTTAGTCCATTCATCGACTTTGATTTTATCGGCGGATTTAATAAATACTATTCGCCCTCTTTGTCCGAAGGGAATTGAGCAATTAAAAACATCATCTGATTTGGTGCGATATTCAATTTGGCGAATTTCGCGCGCTTTAAGTTCGCGAATAAATTCGTTTTCAATAGCCGAAGAATAAAATCCTGTGGGGCTAAAACGATTTAGATATACCTCACCTTTTTTGAGAGATAAAAGTTTTTGTTTCCAAGATTCTGAAACCGGATATTCCTTGGTCAGAATTGGGCGGGTTCCAAACTGAAAAACTATTGGTCCGATTTCGGGATTATCAAGCCAATGTTCAAAATCATCAAGGTGCCAAACCCCTCCCGCCATAATGATTGGCACATCATTCAATCCTACCGAGTTCATAAAGCTACGTATTTCAGCGACGCGAGGATAAGGGTCTTCATAGGCATCAGGGTTTTCGGCGTTTGATAAGCCATTATGGCCACCAGCACGCCAAGGGCACTCATAAACAACTCCACCAAGTAAATCTTTGGCTTTGTAATAGCTTCGTTTCCAGAGGGCACGAAAGGCACGCATTGAAGATACGATTGGGTAGTAATATACTTTATATTTTTCGGCAATTTCGGAAAGGCGATAAGGCATTCCGGCACCACAAGTAATGCCGTGTATCATGTCTTTGGCACCGTCTAAAATTCCGTGTAATACTCTTTCAGCTCCACCCATTTCCCATAAAATATTCATGTGAATACGACCATTGTTACCAGATATGTCGCGAGCAATGCGGGCCTGAGAAATTCCGCCTTTAATAGAATATTCGATGAGTTCTTCATGTCTTTCACGTCGAGTATGGGTTTTATAAATTAGTGGGACGAATTTTTGATTTTCATCAATGTAATCGGCATTGACACCAGAGAAAGTGCCAACTGCACCCGCTTTAGCAAAGTGTCCAGCGGTAATACCATTTGTAATGCCAACGCCCTTTCCACCCTCGATGATTGGCAAAACTTCTTGGTTTGAGATATTAAATGATTTAATTTTTTTCAACAAAATATGCTCCTAGGATTTTGAGGTAAGTTTAAAATAAAATTAATTTGTAAATAAGATGAGATTTAAAACGTGGCGATATTAAACAAACAAATTAATTTTAAAATAGGAAATTAAAATAAATGACCTAAATTTTAATCCTCAAATTTATAATAAATTTTACCCCAATATTTGAATGTCACAAAATATTCCGCAATATACGGTTGTAGAGTTTTCAAAAGCTATAAAGCTCACGGTCGAAAATGCCTTTGGATACGTCAAAATTAGTGGCGAAATTACAGGTTTAAAAAAAGCTTCAAGCGGACATTTATATTTTAACTTAAAAGAAGAAAATTCTTCGTTGACCGCTGTTTGTTTTCGTAATCAAGCTAAAAATATAGATTTTGAAATTGGTGACGGTTTGCAAATATGCGCTTACGGACAAATTACGGTTTATGAAGGTCGTTCAAATTATCAAATTATCGTCGATAAAATCGAAATAGCCGGAATCGGTGCTATCTTAGAAATGATTGAGAAGCGTCGCCAAAAACTTGCCAGTGAGGGATTATTCGATGAAGTTTACAAAAAACCAATCCCGTTTTTTCCAAGAATTGTTGGAGTTATAACTTCAGAAACCGGAGCAGTAATTGAAGATATTAAACATCGAATTCAAGATCGTTGTCCTTTAAATTTATTGTTATATCCAAGTGCGGTTCAGGGCGATAAAGCGCCTTCAGAAATAATTGCTGGTATTCGCTATTTTAATGCGCAAAAGCATAAACGACCAGAAGTTATTATTATAGCGAGGGGTGGTGGTTCGTTCGAAGATTTATTAGCATTTAATGATGAAAATCTAGTACGCGAAGTTTTTAAATCTGAGATTCCAATAATTTCGGCGGTTGGGCATGAAACCGATTTTACTTTGATTGATTTTGTAGCAGATTTAAGGGCTCCAACACCTACGGCTTCAGCTGAATTTGTAACTCCGGTCTTGGCAGAATTAAGACAAAATCTAAACAATATCTTAAGAAATATCGATAATTCAAAAGAGAATTATTTTAAAAATAAACTACAAGAAGTGCTTAACCTAGGTAAGAACATTATAAGTCCTCAAAAATACCTCGAAAATATTGAGAATAAATATATTAGCTTATTTGAAAAAATTCATATTTTAACTTTCAATATTCTTCAAAATCAAACCTATAGAACTAATAGAATCAAGATCGAAGCCAATCAAGTTTTTGATAAAATTGAAAATTATAAACAAAAATTAAATTTTAATTTTGAACGAATTTTTAAGTTTATCGAAAATGATTTTGCTAAAAAATTTATTGTGATTGAAGGTTTGGCTAAAACAATAAAATCAAGCAATTATCATCAAATATTGGCGCGTGGATTCGCTGTTATCAAAGATATTAATAACAAACCAGTTGCTAATTGCGATGATTTAAAAAAACATGCAAATTTTATTATCGAAATGCATGACGGCATAATTGAGGGAGCTAATTTAAATTTGATTGAGAAAAAAAGTTTTGATTTTCAAAAAAAATTAATTAGCAAAAATCAAAACAAACAAAATCAATCTAAAAGCGAGCATCTTCAATCGAGCATTTTTGATTTAATTGACAAATAATATGTTTAAAACCCCGCAATTTTGGCTTAAATTAAATTGGATTTCTTTGATTCTTCTGCCATTAACTTTGCTCTACAAATTAGGATTTTATTTAAAGAAAAAAATTACCAAAACTCACTTTGCTAAAATTCCAGTAATTTGTGTGGGAAATATTACTGCTGGTGGATCCGGAAAAACGCCTTTTGCTTTAGCTTTGGGTCAATATTTTCATGAAAAAAATATTAATTTTTGCTATTTAACGCGCGGATATAAAGCTCAAAATAAAGCCCAAAATTCTGGAGTTATTTATCTTGATAATTCGCAGAATTATTCGG
>VGDJ01000057.1 GCA_016869775.1 Alphaproteobacteria bacterium | reverse complement strand
CCCAATTTTTGCCCAATTTTTGCCCAATTTTTGCCCAATTTTTGATTTACAACAAAAACAATTCTTGATGAAATTAATTTAGTCGCCGTTAAGTGCTATATTGAGTTTATTTGGTTTTGGTGGTGGTAGAAAAAATCACTACATTCTCAGAATTTTGTAGTAAAAATTTGATTTCAAGTTTTTGATTATCACGCTGAAATATCAAAGAATTTTTAGCTATCTTGATCGCTTTCCACCCCAGTTTTGGCAATGATTGGTTATAAAATTTTATTATTTCGTTATTATCATTTTTTGATTTGTAGTTCACTGAGCTATAACTTCCAAGGATGGTGTCAAAATCTACTCCATCATCATCAATTATTTCGAGGCCATCTGCTAAGGGTACATCTTGAGTTCCATCAACAAATTTATTTTCAGAAAAAAAATTATTGGACTGAAAATTGTTGTCATAAAGCTTTGTTTTGCATGATAGCAAGCCAATATTTAGTAGAAAAATTACAGCTATTTTTAAAGTAGATTTTGTGATTTTTAACATAATTTATAAGGGTATTTATTTTTGACATTTTTTACAAAAAAATGATGACCTTTGATTCTGAACAATTCTTTCAATATTACAATTGCACGAAAAACATTTTTGATTAGCGCGATCATAAACTTTGTGAACAGTTTGAAATGAACCAAATTCACCTTGAGCATTCTGATAGTCAGAAATCGATGAACCGCCCATTTCGATAGCATTTCCAATAATTTTTTTGATTGAATTGGTTAGTTTTTCGACCTCTTTTTTATTAAGAGATTTTGCGCTACGTAATGGCGATATTTTTGCATCAAAAAGTGATTCATTGATGTAAATATTGCCAACTCCAACTACGATTTTATTGTCCATCATCAAGGTTTTAATGTTGATATTTTTATTGGCGATTTGGCGGGCAAGGTAATCTGGATTAAATTCGGTTGAAAGCGGCTCGGGACCAAGGCTTTTAAGCATTTTATGGTTTTTAATATCATCATTATTGATTAAATCGATAAAACCAAAGCGTCTTGGATCGTTGTATATCATCCATTGACCATTATTAAATTGGCATGCAAAGTGGTCATGTTTTAGTTTGTAAAATTGTGGCGATAAAGTAATTCTTCCGCTCATTCCAAGATGAATGATGAGAGATTTTTGATTTGAAAGTTTAATTATTAAATATCGTGCGCGACGAGTAATATCAACGATTTCTTGAGTGTTAATGCTTGATAAATCATGAGCTGAATCGATTCGAAGGCGATGATTAGAGCGATAGATTTCTGTAATTTGCAAGTTTTTGATGGATTGAATTCCGAGTTTTATGGTTTCAATTTCTGGTAATTCCGGCATAATTTTTAATTGTATATTTTTAGTATTGATTTAGACTGGTAGGGCTCAAAATATATTCTTTAAAACACTAAAAACAATTTCAATTTATCAAATTTACGTCTTGCAATGAATATAAAAAACAATCGTCAGCGTGATTTTTTAGAGTCAAAAAATAAAAAAACCAACGAGGTCATGGAGCAATCTAAGTCAAGTCAAAATCAAAATTACTTATTAGAAATTCCGGCTGAATTTAATAGCAATAAAGTTTTGATGCATAGTTGCTGTGCGCCTTGTGCAGGCGATATTATGGAGCGAATGAAAGCCTCAAATATTGATCTAACAATTTTCTTTTACAATCCTAATATTCACCCCAAAAAAGAATATGAAATTCGTAAGCTTGAAAATATTCGATTCGCTGAAAAGCTTGAAATTCCTTTTGTTGATGCAGATTACGATGTTCAGAACTGGTTTGCGCGTGCTAAAGGTCTTGAAATGGAGCCAGAGCGTGGCGTTAGATGCACAAAATGCTTCGATATGCGTTTTGAGCGCACCGCACTTTATGCCCATGAAAATGGTTTTAACGTAATCACTTCTTCTCTCGGAATTTCGCGTTGGAAAAATATGGATCAAATCAATGAATGCGGGGTTCGAGCTTCAAAAAATTATGAAGGAGTTAATTATTGGACATATAATTGGCGAAAGTTTGGGGGAGCAGAGCGCATGTACCAAATCGCCAAAGATGAAGAATTTTATAAACAAGAATATTGCGGTTGTATTTTTTCTTTGCGCGATACCAATAATTGGAGGTCTTCAAAAGGTCGCGATGAAATAAAAATCGGTGAAGAATTTTATCACTATCTTGAGCCTACCGAATTCAATTCTAGCAAAAAATAAAATCACCATTTTTATGAAAAATTTTTTGACAAATTATCTAAGCAACTTTGATTTTAAAAACAAAATTCATTGTCTTGCGGGTTTCGCTTTAATGATTCTTTGTGCTCAATTGCTGATTTATTTTATGGCTGACGGCAAACCAGTTTTTTCAACTAATGATGCTTATGGTTATTATTTAACCGAGGCTAAAAATATTTATAGACAAAGCTCAATTCATGATATTGCCAAGTTGGGTTTGGATTTATATTTTGATCAAGTTGAATTTGCTAATTACGATTTACAGAACTTCAAGCCCTACCATTTTCCAATTTATTCGCTTTTTTTATCGTTATTCTTTTTTTTATTTGACAATGAATTTTTTGTGATCGCTTCATCGCAATTTGTCTTATGTTTGACGATGCTTTATTTTTGTCATTTAATCTTAATCAATTATTTAGAACCAAAAAAATCATTCATAAACTTAATTTTGGTTTTGTGGTTTTCGCCATTGTTGATTTTTTTATGCGATTCAAACGCCGAAATATTCACTGGCGCATTTATTATGATAAGTTTTTATTTAACTTTATTTGCCAAAAAGCGTGAAGGAGGTTTTTATTATTTATGCCTTTTTTTAAGCTCAACCATAATGTTTTTAAGAGTCAAATATTTAGTTTTGATTCCAGTTTTAGGTTTGTTTTTTAGGTTATTTTGTAAATTTTCCAAAAATGAATTCCAAAAAGAAGAGCAAGAAATTGACATCAAAAATACCATATTTTTTGTAATCTTTGCGATTGTTTTGCCATTTATTATTCATCTTTACGCTTACAATAATCTTGCTTGGCATTATTTAAACACAATAATTATTAATTATAAAAAATTACTTAATAACCCTTTTGAACAACTTTATTTTACCACTTTTTTTATGTTGAAACTTTATATAAATTATACGTATCACAACTTGATGATTTTTTTGATAATGTTGGCGGGCTTAATGTTTTTTTTAATCAAAATTTTTCAAAATTTACGATTAAAAACATTGCCAAAAATAATAGTTATCGAGAGTTTTTATTTTATATTTTATGTCATGTTAATCCTGTTTTATGGTCATGATGGTTACAGAATGCTAATAAGCGGTGTCCCAATAATTTTTTATTTAATCTTCCGAAATTACGATTTAAATAAGTTAAAAAAATTCATTATCCCAATCTTAATTTTCGTCGGTTTATTGCAAATATCGATTATCGATTTGATAATTTTTGATCAAAAAAAAGTTGCTTTGCAAACACAGCTTCTTGAAAAAATAATGGATGAATATGCGCAAAATGATATTGGTATTGATGTTGATTTTATCGATGATGTTTATCGATCACCGATGATGCATATGATTAAAAATGATAAACATGTAATGATTTTTCATCTCACTAATCAAATATGCGATAAATTAACCAAATATTTTGCAAATAACTTTAAATTTAATTTATTGGTTTTAAGAGAAAAAACAGCTTCAAACTGCGCTTTTGTCAAAAAAAATTATACAATTGAGAATCGAAATGATTTAGCTTTAAATAAAGATCTAAGAGTTTACTTGCACAATAATTATCAAAAAAATTATCAATAAAATGAATAATATTATCGAAATTAAATTGCCCGATGGTGCAGTGCGTCAATATCCAAAGGGTGTGAGTGGCGTTGAAATTGCCAAATCTATTTCACTTTCTTTATCGAAATTGGCTTTGGCAATCAAAGTTGATGGAAAGCTTCAAGATTTGTCTTGCTTGATCAAAAATAATGCTTCGATAGAAATAATTACGCCAAAATCTGCAAATAACTCTTCGAGCCACAATGACGCTCTCGAAATAATTCGCCACGATTGCGCCCACCTTATGGCTGAAGCAGTCAAAGAGCTTTATCCCGAAACTCAAGTCACTATTGGGCCGGCAATTGAAAATGGTTTTTATTATGATTTTGCCAGAAGCGAGGCTTTCTCGATGCAAGATTTAGAAAAAATTGAAAACAAAATGCATGAAATAGCTAAGCGCGATGAAAAAATTACGCGTGAAGAGTGGGAACGCGACGAAGCCGTAAAATTTTTCGAAAAAATTGGCGAAAAATATAAAGCCGAAATTATTGCTTCAATTCCATCTAACGAAAAAATTTCTCTTTATCGTCAAGGAAATTTTATTGATTTATGTCGCGGACCTCACGCTCCCTCGACCTCCCACATAAAATACTTTAAATTGATGAAAGTCGCTGGTGCTTATTGGCGTGGTGATTCCAAAAATGAAATGTTGCAACGTATATACGGAACGGCTTGGGAAAGCGAAGAATCGTTAAAAAATTATCTTCACATGCTTGAAGAGGCCGAAAAACGCGATCATCGCAAACTTGGTCGTGAACTTGATTTATTTCATATTCAGGAAGAGGCCACCGGATCAGTATTTTGGCATCATAAGGGTTATATTTTATATCGAGAAATTGAGAATTATATTCGTAAAAAAATTTTTGATAATGGATAT
Organism: Alphaproteobacteria bacterium; assembly: GCA_016869775.1. GTDB lineage: Bacteria > Pseudomonadota > Alphaproteobacteria > Rickettsiales > UBA1997 > CAILUF01. The sequence continues at coordinate 3,225 of VGDJ01000057.1, read as the reverse complement.
ATCGAGGTCAAAACTCCGCAATTAATAGACAAAGTTTTGTGGGAAAAATCAGGTCATTGGGAAAAATTTCGCGACAATATGTTTATTGCCGAATCGGAGAATCGTCTTCTGGCAGTTAAACCCATGAATTGCCCTGGGCATGTACAAATTTTTAACCAAGATTTAAAATCTTACCGTCAACTTCCATTGCGAATGGCTGAATTTGGTTCATGCCATCGTAACGAATCTTCGGGGTCACTTCACGGCATTATGCGAGTTAGGTCTTTCACGCAAGATGATGCTCATATTTTTTGTGAAGAACATCAAATTAACGACGAAACTTTGGCTTTTTGTGAGCTTTTAAAAGCAGTTTATAAAGATTTTGGTTTTAATGATATTTTGGTAAAATTTTCGACACGACCTGAAAAAAGGGCTGGTTCGGATGAAGTTTGGGATAAGGCCGAAAGGGCGCTAGAGCAAGCGGTCAATCATGCTGGTTTGGAATATGAATTAAATCCGGGTGAGGGTGCATTTTATGGTCCAAAGCTAGAATTTACTTTGGTCGACGCCTTGAAGCGCCAATGGCAATGCGGAACTTTGCAAGTCGATTTTGTTTTACCCGAAAGATTGGGAGTGACTTATATTGCTCAAGATGGATCTAAGAAGCGACCAGTTATGCTTCATCGCGCCATTCTTGGGAGTTTGGAGCGTTTTATCGGCATTTTGATTGAAAATTATGCTGGTAAATTTCCATTATGGCTTGCGCCAGTGCATGTTGTGGTGGCGACGATTACTAACGAAACCGATGAATATGCTAAAAAAGTTTATTCGGCGCTGAAATCAAGTGGCATAAGGGTTGAACTCGATATCGATGCGCAAAAAATTTCGTATAAAATTCGTGAGCATTCGCTGAAAAAAATTCCATATATTGTGGCTGTTGGCAAAAAAGAAGCCAACGAAAATATGGTTTCGGTGCGAAAAATTGGTAGCGATAAGCAAGATTCGATGAAGTTGAATGATTTTGTCGATAAAATTTTGCTCGAAATTGAAGAGCGTTGTTAGGGGCGTTCTTAGGGCCGTTATTAGGGACTTTTAACTAATTATTTCGGTGTTTTGCAGAGTTCTTTGTTGTAAAAAATCTTGATTTTTTCTCTGTCATACTTGAATTCTTGCCCAAAAACTTGTGAAAAACTTTTTTCTATTTGTGGCAAGTAATTGTAAGAATCTTCGCAAGATTCCAGTTGTCTCGATATGTATGGCATAAATGAAGAATAGCCATTTATTATTTTATATTGTTTTTGTTGGCTGGCGATCATCATATTTAGTTCTTGAATAACATCATACATGGGCTCTTTATTTGATCTAACAAACCAAAAAATTGAATTATTTCCACCGTTTTTTGCCATTAATTCTTGGTATTTCTCAATATTATTTTTCTCTGAGCCAATTTTTGTTTTGCTAATTTTGGAAAATGATGATTCGGCGATAATTGCGATTAAAAATAAGCAATAAAATATTTTTATTTTTAGACGTTTGCTCGCCTCAGCTTTGTTGAAAGCGAGCGTTAAGAAATAAACAAATCCAAAAAAAACCACGTAAAAAAATCGATTTGATGCGCGAAGATTTGTGAAGCTCGGGATGCAAATTTGTAAAAAATAAAACAACCCCAAATATTGATCGAGGATAAAGAAAATCAGCATAAAAATTGTTGATTTGAGCAAAATTTTTTCGAACAAATTCAAATCTTTGTAAAAATTTTTTTGCGTAAACAAAAATATCAATGCCAATAGGCTTCCGAAGCCTATAAAGAAGCTGTTCTCGCCATCTTTTTCCATGTAATCAAGCGATATATATTTGGCGATAAAATCGACGATTGGAGAGTTAAATATCGTAAAAAGATCGCGAATTTCAAAATAATGTCCGAGTGTTATCGGGGCGTTAAGTTTGTATAAGTTTTTAATTTCCAAATAGGCTTTGCCAAAAATCATAAGCGCTAGAAAACTGAGAATTAAAAGCGGAATCGTGATTTTTAGAGAATATTTATGCGGAGAAATTTGATTTATTTCGTTGATCTTGAAATGGCTGAGAAAAAACAAAAATATTGTGAAAATAAAAAAAGCCAAAAAATTGCCGTTATAAGGGTTACAAAAGATTTGTAGAGTAATGCACAGAACTATGTAACTGATATATTTGAAGTCTTTTTTATCGATATATTCTTTGCAAAACAAAATGGCCAAAGGCACGAAGATTTTGAAGTTAAGTTGCATGTGGTCAAGCTTGAATAACATGATTTGACTGAAGGCGAAAACGTAGGCGCCTACAGCTGAGCCATTTTACGAAAAGTTAAATTTTCTAAGAACATAGTAGCATATCACGAAATTGGCCAAACATCCCGCTAAAATTATGAGATAAATGACAATTCCATTTTAAAGCCAACGATTCTTAATAGGCTATAAAACGGCCCCAAAAGCCAGTGGCTATCGCTCATCATTATTGTTGAGGGAGCGGGGTAAAAAAAGCTGGCTTGCTTAAAGCTGGGGATTTGATTGGTAAAAGCTAAATAAAAATGCTCGAAGATATGGTTGTTGAGTCTTCCGTCAGCTAAATCGCCGATAAAATATGCGCCAAAATCGATTTTGTAAAAGAGGCTTGAAACCCCGATCAAAGCAAGCGTAAAGAACAAAAAATTTGACCTAAAAAAATTGATCATTTTTAAGTGAAGTTTTTTGTAATTATTTTTTTAGCGATGTTTGTTCTTCTATGGCTAAAGCAACATTAAACATGGTTTGTTCGTCAAAATGTTTAGAAATTATTTGCAAACCAAGTGGAAGTCCTTGGTTGTCAAAGCCTGCCGGAACCGACATAGCTGGGAGGCCAGCTAGATTTGATGGTACGGTAAAAACGTCGTTAAGATAAATTTTAACTGCATCAAAATTTTTCATTTCTTCGAAGCCAAAAGCTGAATTTGGCGTTGAAGGTGTAAGAATGGCATCGACTTTTTTGAAAGCTTCAACGAAATCTTGGCAAATTAATCGACGTACTCTTTGAGCCTTTTTGTAGTAGGCGTCATAATAGCCAGCTGATAAAACATAAGTTCCAATCATAATACGCTTTTTGACTTCGGCGCCAAAACCTTCGGCACGAGTTTTTTGATACATTTCTTGAATTGACAAGTTTTCAGTTGAAGTTCTAAAACCATATCGAACACCATCAAAGCGCGCTAAATTTGAAGAGCATTCAGCTGGC
>VGDJ01000056.1 GCA_016869775.1 Alphaproteobacteria bacterium | reverse complement strand
CTCTTGTCATGACTGCGCCTAGCATAATTTCTTGTCGAAAAACTGGCGAATTAGTTAAACAAATGCTCAAAATTCGAGTAGCTGGAATCCCGAGATAATGAAGCGCCTCGCCGATAATTAATTCTCTGAGCGCCGAACCCAAAGTTGCCAAGCCATCGCCACCACGAGAAAATCTGGTTTTACCACTGCCCTTTAATTGTATATCAAAATATTGATTATTTACTTTGATTTCGCCGAGCAAAATTGCCCTTCCGTCGCCAAGCTGAGGAACAAAATTGCCAAATTGGTGTCCAGCATATGCTAAAGCGATAGGTTTTGAAGTTTGGTGAATTTTTTTGCCTGAAAAAATATCAGCGATTTGGCTTAAAGAATTTTTTGTAAAATTAATCTTTAAATCCTTGGCCAAATTATCATTGAAATAAACTAATTCAGAATTGGGAAAAACATGCGGATTGATTTCTTGATAAAAATCTGAGGAAAATTCTTGATGCCAGATATTTTTAAACTTAATCATTTGGTCAAAAAATTTAATTTATTTTAAAATTATCCGACATTTTTAAAATTTGTAAAATGCCGCGCGCCTTATAATATGTCTCTTGCAACTCACTTTCTGGATCAGAATCAAAAGTTATTCCACCGCCAACTTGAAACTCGAATTTATCGCCCGAAACTATAAGAGTTCGAATTACTACCGAAAAATTTAATTCACGATTGCCCAAAAAATATCCCAACATTCCGCTATAAATTCCACGCTTCATTTTTTCAAAAGTTCGAAGGTTTTGAATAACTTTAAATTTTGGCGCACCAGTCATTGAGCCAGCGGGGAAGGATTTTCTAATGGCATCAAAAATTGAAAAACCTTGAGCAATTTCACCGTGAATTTGCGATGATAAATGAAAAACGTTTTTATACGCCGAAACCTTAAAAAGATTTTTTACTCGAACTGATTGAGATTTACAGAAACTTGAAAAATCATTCCGCATTAGGTCAACAATCATTAAATTTTCAGCCTTTTCTTTTAAAGAATTTTTTAAATATTGGCGATTTTTACGATCCTGACTCGCATTATGACCGCGCTTTATTGTGCCCTTAATCGGTTGCGAGTGAATTTTATTATTTTTACTTCGCAAAAATAATTCTGGGCTCGACGAAATAATGCTTAAATCTTCGAATTTCATAAAACATGAAAAATTAGCTGGACTAGCTTTGTTGAGGTCTAAAAACAACTTAAAATTATCTTGAGTTGCCAAAACTTTATCAAATTTACCAAAAAATTTTCGGGTTAAATTGGCTTGATAAAAATCGCCCTTAGCGATCATCAGCTTGATGTCTTCAATAGTTTTTTTGTAGGATAAATCGCTAAAATTTGAGCGTATATTTTGCACTAAAATCTCATTAAAATTTTCTATCCGTTGAAATGATAATATTTTTTCAACTAAGGATTTATCGCTTGCATGAACTAAAAGAGATTTTTTGTCGTGATCAAATTCCAACACTACATCAAATTTACTAAAAAAAATTTTTGGCTCAGAAATTTTTTTAGATGAATTTGAGATTTGATTAAATTTATAAAACTGCTCTAAAGCCTCGTATGATATGCCACCAAACCACATATTTGCTTGATCTTGGCTAATAATTTTTTGCAATTCATCAAAATTATCGCCACGATATTTTTCACTTTCAAACAATGCAATAAATGATCGACTTGATTTGTAAGAATCAGACAAGCCCGAATATAAAAAAACCCAATTACCATTATAATTTGCCGATATTTTTTGGGCAATTTCTAGAGGCTCAAGCCAAGAAAGAAAAAGTTTAGAAGGGGCGCTTTTATGTTGATTGGAATGGCTATTTTTTTGATTCGACATTCGACTGATTTTGACTCAAAAGAATTTTAGAAAATTCTTCAATATTTAAACTCGCCTTACCAACAAGTAAACCGTCTACGCCCTTGATATTAAGAATTTCGGATGAGTTTGAAGAATTTACTGAACCGCCATAAATTACATAAAAATTTTTGACAATTTTAGCTAATTTTTGGCTAGAGAATTGATGGATAAAATTTATCATTTCTTCAATCTGAGTCGATGAAGCGGTATTGCCAGTGCCAATTGACCATATTGGCTCATAAGCTATCACTAGTTTTGGCGCTTCAATTAATGGAATTGATTGCTCGAGTTGCTCTTTCACAAAATCAAAATGACGATTTTGATCACGCATTTCCTTTGATTCACCAACGCAAATAATTGGAGTGATTGAATTTTTATAGGCTTGAGTGGCTTTTTTGCCGATCATTTCATTGGTTTCGCAATAATTAATGCGTCGCTCCGAATGACCTAAAATTACATAATCGCAATTTACTTCTCTCAATAATTTAGCGCTCACATCGCCAGTAAATTGACCCGATTCTTCAATGCCACAATCTTGGGCGCCAAGCTTTATTGGTCTGGCTTCGTAAACATATTTTGCAATTTCTTCGGGAGTGAAATCGTCGGCATCGCGACCTTGTTTAGAAGCCACAAATTCAAGAAAATGAAAACCGTCTTCGATTAATTCGCTATCGATATAATCAAGCAAAATATTTGGCGGGCAAACAACGGCCTCATGAGCATCGGGGTTTTTAGAATTTGCTGAATATGTTTTGTAAAAACCTTCCAGCCAATCGTCAACATCATCAAATCCGTGATTCATTTTCCAGTTTGCGACGATTATTTTCATAATTTTTAATTAAAATTTGATTGATGTCATTGCCCAACAAAGTATAGCGCCAATGGCTGATAAGAAATTTAACTTGCTCAATATTATTGGCCGTAACGATATTTTTGATTTGGTTATTGTTCAACAAAAATTGTTCATTCAAACCATATTTTTTTGCCGTTTTAGCAACAAGAGATTTAATTTTTGCGATCAAATTTTTATCATTTGTGCTGAGTTTTTGAGGAATATTTATTTGATGTTCATTAAGCTCTGAGGCCAGAGATTTCAAAGCTTCATTACTAAAATCATGAGGCAATTTATAATTTACCAAATCAATATTTGGAAAATTAAAAGCTATAAATTCCAAATCTTTATTCGAAATTAAATGTTCGCGAGGTAAGTCATAAATTTTCGCAAATTTTTCACGAATAATAACCAATTTATTAAGCTGTAAAACATGCTTATGATTAAGCCTAGCTAAGTTAAAGCTGTATATTAAATTTTTTGAATTGTCACTCAAAGTTTTTTTTATGTATTCATTCATCTCCTCGCAAAACCATTCAAAAGATTGATTTTGGAAAAGTTTTTTTGCAAAAAAATCATAGATTTCGTGCAAGAAAATCACATCAATTAGAGCGTAGTCAATCTGCGCACTACTCAGTGGCCTGCCTTGCCAATCACTACTTTGCATTTTTTTGCAGATTTCAACATTTACAACTTTTTTAACCAAATTTGAGTAACCAATATTAGTCATTTCTTGGCAAAAATTAGCCATAATCTGTGTATCAAAAATGTTTTGCGCTACCAAGCCTGAAATTCTATAAAATATTTGCAAGTCCTGACTCGAAGCATGAAAGATTTTGATAATTTTTGGATGATTTATAACAGAGATTATATCCCCTATTGCAGGACATTTTATTACATCAATTAATGCTAAAATTTTTTTGTTATTAGGTTTTTTTAAAGCTATTTGAACGGTTGATAAGATTGGATAATATGTACTACGACGAGTAAATTCGGTATCTAAAGCAATTATGTCATCATCGCTGATTAATTGGACAAAATTTTTTAAGCTTGCCAAATCTTCAATTAAACAAAAATCGAAATCAATTTCATGGATTTTTTTGGTGGTAAAGTTCATTAAATTTTTATTAAGACTTTTTAAAAATTTTTAATATTTAACCTAAACCTGAATTCCCCGAGAGGGAGTTTTAGTTTGATTTTCTGTTCTTCCATCGAAAGAATCTGTAGTACTTCTTCTCTCTTAATAATGACCCAAAACTCCTGCAACATTGTCATGATAACGAAATCCACCATCCTACGCTCCAAATCTAGGTGATGAACTTCGCGATGGAGATTCTGTGACAGGGTTTATGTTTTGAGGGAAAATACTTTTCCCAGATTAAACAGTATTAATTATTATGTTGCGAACCTTGACTAGATACTGAACTTGCTCCAGATAGCGAAATTACACTAACATCACTACCACTTATTATAGAAGCATTGGAATCAATACTAGTTCTTGGAGAAGGTGATGGCGAAGGTGATGGCGATTGAGAAGGTGATGGCGGTTGAGAAGGTGATGGCGGTTGAGAAGGTGATGGCGGTTGAGAAGGTGATGGCGGTTGAGAAGGTGATGGCGATTCTATAGACACTGGAGTAATCGATACAAGGGGCGGCTGCAAACTTATCACAACATCATTCAAACCAACGGGATCGTCTTTACCGCTATCTACCGAATTTAAAGAATTTGCCGTCAAAGCAGGACTTGTTGGCAATGCGGGAGTTGTTGGGCTAGATTCGCTATCTACCAAAGATGAACTCTCTTTTTTAGCACCAAATCGATCTTCAGATGGATCTCTTAAAGAATTTGCCGTCAAAGCAGGACTTGTTGGCAATGCGGGAGTTGTTGAGCTAGATTCGATAGAATCTTGGGCTGATGGGTTTTCAGTAGGAGCAGGACTTTTTTCAATTTTGTTTTTTAGATTGATAATTTTTTCTTTAATTTCTGGCGCCAAATATTCTTCACAAAAAATTTTAATTTTTTCATCCACATCCATGTTCTCAATTTTTGCCATATGATTATCAAATTCCTCTAATTTGCTAGACCCAAGATCGATATCGGATATTTTGTTATGTCTGTAGCTCGCAATCAAATGTTCAAAAATTTTTTCATCAATCTTTTTTTTGACTGATTCTTTGCCGTCAGCAAATTGATTAGAAGCAAATTTTTTGGCTTTTTCAATTAAATCTTTAGAAATTTTGATATTGTGATCTTTGCAATTTTGGCTTTTGAAATCGATTTGAGCAATTTGATCAATGGTAAAATCTTGAAGTTTTATTTTATGATTTTGGCTATTTAAAAAATGTAAATCTTCGATTTCTTTATTATCTTTAAGACCCTTATTGACAAAATAATTTTTTAGATACTCATAATTTCTGACATTATCAACATGCTCGTGAGCCATTAATTTTGATAATTGCTCGGCACTTTCGTTTATTTTTTCATCAAGACGTGTAGATATTTTTTTGAGTGCATCTTTGTGTTTTTTATCAAAATCTTTATATTCCAAAAATAATGAAACTTCAGAATTAATAAAATTTGCTAACACCAATCCTCCGAAAGCAAATTTAGCCATTTCGCTTCCAATAAAATCACGCGCTAAACCCGAAACTGGTGACAGATATTCAGAATTAAGGGCATCGACAGCGAACTGATTTATGTCATTTAGAATCGGCGTTTTGGATAAACCTTCAAAAGCATCGTCTATTCGAAACGCCTCATTAACTTTAGCAAAACCCTGCATAACCTCTGGATCGCGAAGAGTTTTACCAACCGATTTAGCAAAATCTCCACCAAAATTATCTAATATGTCACTAAAAATTTCTAAAACATCTAGGCCTGCGAAAACCATGGAGATTAAGATTCTACTATAAATTTGATTGAAATTTTTATTATCTAGCTCTTCTCTTTCTTGAACTATGGAGCTTGTAGATTGATTCAAAGCACTAAAAAGTTCAGCATTTTTTCTTTTGATTTCAATTTTCGATAATTCGTCCAACCTATCATAAATGTCCACAAATTTATCTTTCTCAAGGGCCAAAATTTCTTTACGAGAATTTTCATCATCTGCGTGATTTCTAAAAATGATCTCGTCAGATTTATCTCTATATTGATGAAAATCCGCGCTTTTTTCTTGAAAAACTAAATCAACGACATGCTTAAAAATTTCTTGCCTTTTATGAAAATTTTCAACTCGTTGCAAAATTTGGCGCGTTGTGCCATCAAGAGTATTTTGATCCTTAAGGTGATGGAAAGTATTTACTGGAACAATAAGAGAAGCTTCAACAAATTTCTTAGAAAATGTTTTTAGGCCTTCAAATAGAGTTGGGTTGTCTTTAATATCTGTTTTTTGCTCCATATTTTTCTCAATATTTTTTTCTGGTATAAATGTAAATTACTTCAAATTTAAAAAAACACTTTACAACACTTGACAAAGATTTGGTTATAACTAATTTTTGGAAATCTCATAAATTTCTCCAACTAATTTTTACGTTATATCTATGTTCAAGCACATATTAATTGCCGTATTATCCATATTCTTATTTTCTTGTCAAACAGGACTTAACGACAATAAAAATGATGCCACAAAAGAAATTAATTTAAACGATAAAAATCCACAAGAAAAACAACCCTACGAAACTATCAATTCAGAAGAACAAGCCAAAGAAATCAACAAAGCAAATCAAGAGCAAGAAGTTGAGGTCCAGGATCGCGTTTTTTTCTCATTAAACTCCTCTGAAATTGAAGATGAAGCAAAAAAAATCCTTGAAGTTCAGGTTGAGTGGCTCAAAAGCGACAGCAAAATAAATGTTACCATCGAAGGTCACTGCGACGAAAGGGGTTCTCGCGAATTCAACATAGCTCTTGGAGAAAAACGTGCTTTTGCGGTTAAAAAATTTCTTAAACAAAGAGGAATTGCTGATTCACGCATCAAAATTGTCTCTTATGGCAAAGAAAGACCAGCTTTTGTTGGCAACTCAGATGAAATTCATGCCAAAAATCGTCGCGCTGTTACAGTTATAAACTAAGGCATCTATTTTATTCATTATCCATTCCCAAACCTTCCTAGCCCAATGTTTTAATCCAGTATTTGGCGGTCTTTTCTAATAACGAATTCTGCTCGCATCGAGCATGCAAATGCTTAAAATCAATACTATCGCTCGATTGATCTTGATTAGCGCAAGCATAAAAATATTCTGGGTCGCCATTTGCATTGGTTTTGCGTTGTAAACACTGACCGCAAACACCCTTCATCATACATTGCATTGGAGCGTTTAGACTGGTTATTGAATATTTGGCATTAAAAAATTCTTCAACAACCTTTTCGCACCTCAAACGCGCCACTTCATGCATTAATTTATCGTTCCCAATCGCAAAAACTCGATCAATTTTACGATTATCCAAATTTTTGTTAAAATAATTTTTAATCGCATCAATTACTGTCCCGTTATAAAAACCTGATTCATAAGCTGATTCTTTATCTTCAATTGCGATAATCAACTCATCAACCGCGTTTTGCATTCGGTTAAGGCGCACAATAAAATCAGATTTTTTATATCCAGCGAAAAATATTACCTTACAGCCGTTATTTTTAAAAGCTTCAGCAAGGGCAGTAAGGGGTTGATTACCACGGCCCCCACCAATTAAAACTACGGTTTCATTTTTAGGAATATCGGTTGGTTTGCCACTTGGACCCATAAAAACACATGGCTCACCTACTTTAAAATTCTTTATTAAGCTCGACGAACCACCGGTTTCAACGACAATTCCACTAATTATACCCATCTCAATGTCAATTGATAAAGCTGTGACTACAACACCTTCCATGGCCATTTTTTGACCCTGAGCTTCTGAGGCAAGCGCATGATAATTATGTAAACGAAATATTTGTCCGACTTGAGTTTGCGAGGCCAATAACTTTGATTTAACAAATATTTCAACAACATGATCAGACAATCTTTCAACTTTAACAATATTCACCAAGAAATCTTGTTGATAATTTTTAAAACTTTGGGGCTTTTTTTCGTCTTTTGACAACAACTCCAACAAAGCATTAACCTGCTTTACACCCCTTTTTGCGCTGGCCATTGCTTTAACAATATTGCCCTCAAAATTTGGATGTAAATCCCCAAAAAAACTTACCGCTTTAGCAGAATTATTATAAAATTTAGTAATAACTGAAAACTCTTTAGCGCGTGGAGAATTGGTAA
>VGDJ01000055.1 GCA_016869775.1 Alphaproteobacteria bacterium | reverse complement strand
AATTTTCAAGCAACAAATTTTTTTTATCCTTAGCGTAGCTAGTAAATTCATGATGTGAGCAGATAAATCGAGAGTCATTACGGATCTCGTGGGCAATTTTGTGGGTTTCAAAAAAATTATTAAATAGTTTGAGAACTCGGTATTCTGAAGGTTCAGTGAGGATAATTTTTTGAGGTTTATGCTGATTGATAAAATTCTGGAGCTCGATATCAAAGCTTTTTAAATTATTTTTATCATCTAATTTTTTGTAAAAAACTTTATAATTTTGTTGGCGCAACAAGTCAGCAAATTCGCGCATTGCCGACAAAATTAAGACTAACTTTTTTTGGTGATGTGGCGCATAATTTGTTTCATCCCAAATTTCAGTAAACAAAATTGCGTCATGTTTTTTATCAAAATCTTCAAGGCTTGAAATGTTAACAGAGAGTTGGTCGCCAAGAATATAAATTAAATTGCGCATCAATTTATATTTTGATTTTTGGCATTACCGAACTAAGCCCGCCATCTACTGCCAAAACTTGTCCCGTAATAAAATTATTGCGAATATCAAGCAAGAAATTCACGGCATTGGCGATGTCTTGCGCTTCGCCGATTCGACCTAAAGCATGCATAGCTTTTGAATAATTGAGACTAGTTTCGTTATCGGTGATTTTGCGCGTAAGTTTGGTATTTGTTAGGCCTGGAGCCACAACATTAAAACGAATATTTTTTGAAGCATAAGTTGATGAGGCGGATTTTGCTAACGCTACGATCCCGCCTTTGGCGCAGGCAATGGCTTCGTGATTAGCAAGGCCATGAAGGGCAACGCCTGAAGCCATCAAAACCACCGATCCGCCATTTTTTAAAAACTTGCCAGCGCTTCTAACGCAAGCAAATGCGCATGTTAAATTTGAAGCAATAGTTTGTTGATATTCTTCAAAATTAGTGAGATGAGCGGGTTTTAAAATTACCGAACCAGCAAAACAGGCGACGCCATCAAGGTTGCCAAAGGTTTTAGTTGCTTCGTCAAAAGCATCGTCGACAGCTTCAAAATTTGTGCAATCAACAATTTTTCCATTGCAATTAAGGGCGCTTTTAAGAGACTCAAGTTTTTCTGAATTACGGGCAGTAATAAAAATTTTATGATTATTGGCAATAAGGTCGCGAGCGCTTAGTTCACCTATATCGCTAGAGGCTGAAAGAATAAGATAATTTGACATAAATTGCTAAAATTAGATTTAAAATTGGCTAAGATTTAGAAGAGAATCCGAAATAAATAATTAAAATTTAATGTTTTTTTATGATTAAACTTTTGAATAAAAATTGCAAATTCTTAATAACCGGCGCAACTGGTTTTATTGGTTCGAGATTGTGTTGTGAATTGCTGGAAGATGGTCATCAAATTGTCGCTTTGACGCGTTCAAAAAATAAAATTTCAGATCACAAAAACTTAATTTATATTAATCATTTGGGCGATCATGAATTCAATTATGACATAATAATAAATTTAGCCGGAGCCCCAATTTCAATTTATTGGACGCACAAAAATCAACAAGAAATTTATCAAAGTCGTTTAAAAATTACTGGCGAAATTGTTGAAAAAATTGCTAGCGCTAAAAATCCTCCAAAACTCTTAATAAATGGTTCGGCGATTGGTTTTTATGGCACTTCTGATAATATTATTTTTAGTGAAAATTCGCATTGCACTAAACAAAATTTGTTTTCACAAAATTTATGCAAAGATTGGGAAAATGAAGCCTTAAAAGTGCAAGAAAAATTACGCGTGGTAATTCTTAGAACCGGTGTAGTTGTAGGTAATGGTGGCGGAATTATTAAAAAATTATCTTTGCCATTCAAGATTGGAGTTGGTGGATTTATTGGTGACGGTTCTCAAATCATGAGTTGGATTCATATTGATGATGTCATGGGAATTTTGAATTTAGTTTTGAATAATGCATCGATTAATGGCGCAATTAATCTTTGCGCTCCAAACGCATGCTCAAATGCAGAATTTTCAAGAGCTTTGACTAAAAAATTTGGTCGCCCATGTATTTTTCATATGCCAAAAATAGTTGCTAAAACTTTATTTGGTCAAATGGGAGAAGAGTTGTTGTTGGCTTCGCAAAAAGTTGCGCCTCATAAAGCAATCGAAAATGGCTATGACTTTAAATATGTTGATATTTCTAAGGCAATTCAGAGTTTATAAATAATCTTTGGTAGGAGAGTTGAGGGGGCTGTGATGTTAAAAATTCGAGAGAATTAGGATTAATTTATTTTCGATTTTCAGCTTTCTTTTTGTCTTTATTTCGGGGATCGAAATAAAGTAGTATTGGCGCTGAAATATAGATAGAAGAATAAGTTCCGATAGCGATGCCAAAAAAAGTTGCCATACTAAAACTGAAAAGAGCTTCACCACCAAATAATATTAAGGCTAATAATGAAATAAGAGTCGTGCTGGCAGTTAGAATGGTTCGACTTAAAGTTGAGTTGGTGCTGGAGTTTATAAGGTTAATCAAATCTATTTTTGGATTTAGTTTTAGATTTTCGCGAATACGATCATATATAACTACAGAATCATTGATTGAATAGCCAATAATAGTTAAAATTGAAGCGATAGAAGTGAGATTAAATTCAAGCCCAGTAATGGCAAAAAATCCTAGAGTTAAGATGGCATCGTGAATTAGAGCGAAAATTCCACCAATTCCAAATTGCCAATCGAAGCGAATCCAAATATAAATCATGATGAACAAGAACGATAAAAAAAGCGCTAAAGAGCCTTTCATAATAAGTTCTGAACCGACTTGTGGACCTACAAAATCAATTTTGCGATATTCAATTTGTTGGTAGTTCTGGTTTAGAGTATCTTGAATTTTTTTGATAATTTGTGATTGCTCGCCATTGGTTTTGGAGACGCGAATTAAAATATCGTGAGTGCCAGATTCTTGAATATGGATATCTTCGATTTGGCTCGACAATTTTTGGCGCAATTGCGAGATTTCGAATTTATCTTCAATGCGCGCTTCAATCAAAACTCCACCCGCAAAATCAATGCCATAATTCAGACCCTTGGTTAGAACTAGAGCGATTGAAATAACAATCGAAATAACCGAAAAAGCCAAGGCAATTTGGTGAAAGGCCATAAAATTGACTCGGCAATTATTTAATGAAAGTCTGATTTTTTTGAGAAGCGACATTATCTTGACGATAAATTAAGGCTATTTTTTGATTTTACGAATTGCTGAAGCAAGTCTGGTAAGTTTTCGAGAGGCGGTGTTGAGTTTTAGAACTTTTTTGGTTACGCCACGCATAATTTCTGGTTCAAGAGCTTTGAAGGCTTCACGAGCTTTGCTTTCATCGCTTGCTTTAATTGCCGCATCAACTTTTTTTATATGAGTGCGGATGCGGTTAACTCTGGCAGTGTTGACCAGATTTTTTTTCTCGCTAGAACGATAAGCTTTTTTAGCAGATTTTGTATTTGCCATTGTTAGTAAAATTTAAGTTTTAGTAAATTAGGTTTGTAGATGCTGAATTAATTTTTTGAGGCGCGAAGGATAAAGTCATTGCTTAATTTAGCAAGAAATTTTCTTTTTACCCATCATGTAGTTTTGTAAAACTTGAGGGATTTCAACCGAGCCATTAGCATTTTGATAATTTTCAAGAATCGCTACCAGAGTGCGTCCAACTGCAAGAGAAGAGCCATTTAGGGTATGAGCAAAAAATGTTTTTCCGTCTTTAGTTTTGTATTTTATGTTGGCGCGACGCGACTGAAAATCACCGCAATTTGAACAGCTTGAAATCTCGCGATATTTGTTTTGCGAAGGCATCCAAACCTCGATATCATATGTTTTGCGTGAACAAAATCCCATATCGCCAGTGCATAATAAAATTTTACGATAAGGTAAATTAAGTTTTTGTAAAATTGTGCAGGCAATTGAGGTCATTCTTTCGTGTTCAAGATCCGAGTTTTCTTGAGTAGTAATCGAAACCAATTCAACTTTTTTGAATTGATGTTGACGAATCATGCCTCTGGTATCTTTTCCAGCTGAGCCTGCTTCACGGCGATAACATGGCGTATAAGCTGTAAAGCGCAAAGGTAGTTGATTTTCGGGCAAGGTTTTTTTAGCAACTAGATTTACCAACGACACTTCAGAAGTAGGAATAAGCCAGTAACCATCAGTGGTTACAAAGGCTTCTTCAGAAAATTTTGGAAGTTGGCCAGAAAATTTCATGGCGTCTGATTTGACTAAGTTGGGAGGTGAAATTTCGGTGTAATTGTGATCAATTGCAATATCGAGCATAAAATTTGCAAGGGCGCGTTCGAGATGGGCTAAATCAGAGCTTAATGTTGAAAAACGCGCCCCCGACATTTGTGCCGATTGTTCAAAATCAAGCATTTGAAGCTTTTCTCCGATTTCGTCGTGAGCCTGTGGGATAAAATCAAAATTGCGTGGCGTACCGAATTTTTCAATTTCAATGTTATCATTTTCATTAAGGCCCTTAACAACATCGCTTGCTGGGATATTGGGAACCGTAAGTAAAATTTCTTGTAGTTCGTTATCGATAGTAAAATCTGATTCTTGTGCAACAAGTTGTTGATTAACTTTTTTCGATTCTTCGAGAATTTGTGTGGCGTCGGAATTGGCTTTTTTAAGAGTGGCAATTTCTTGAGCAATTTTGTTACGCTTAGCTTGAAGCTCTTGAATTAGTTGGATTTTTTTGCGTTTTTTTTCATCTAATCCAAGAATTTGTTCTGAGCGAATCGAGTTGCCTCTGGCTTGCATAGCTTCGTCAAATTGAGCGGGGTTTTCGCGAATAAATTTTATGTCAATCATATTTTGTGTAATTTTTAATCGAGGGAAGGTTGTTTTGATTATATTTTATCGAGTCTATCGAGACGCTTTTTGCCTTTAAAGCCACCAGCAATTCCGGTTCTAGAAACTGTCGCTAAACCATAATTGTTAAGGATTGTGAGGGCTTCATCTATTTGATTTGATGAACCAATAATTTCAAAAACTGTTGAATCTTCTTCGGTATCGATAATGTCAAAACGAAAGTTATCGAGAGCATTTTTGGCTTTGATAAACATTTCTTTTGAACAAATAATTTGTGCTAAACATAATTCGCGCTCGATGTAATTATCGTCTTTACTAAGTTCGGCAGAATGATGGACAGGAACAATTCGGCACAAAAGTTTGCAAATAAGTTCAATGGTTTTATCGGTACCAAAAGTGGTAATTGTAATTCGCGATAGTTTTTTATCGTTGGAAATTGGAGCCACCGAGAGGGTTTCAATATTGTATCCGCGAGCTGAGAAAAGCTCAACAACACGTGCAAGAGCGCCAAATTCATTATCGATTATAACCGCAATCACGCGTCTTTTTGAAATATCAGTCATATTTAAACGGCGTTAATGTCTTTTGTAACATATTGCTTGGCTTGACTCCCGAGCAAAATTTCATTGTGAGCTGAACCAGCGGGGATCATTGGAAAAACATTTTCAGATTTTTCAACAATACAATTAAATAAAACCGGACCTTTGTGGTTGATCATGGCAAGGATTTTTTCATCGAGATGATTCGGGTTATCGCACTCGATACCAGCAATTCCAAAGGCTTCGGCAAGTTGCATAAAATTGGGAAGCGATTCCATGTAAGATTGACTTTCGCGTTTTTCATAAATCAGCTCTTGCCATTGGCGAACCATGCCCATGTATCGATTGTTAAGGATAAAAATTTTGACCGGCAAGTTATATTGCTTGATGGTTGATAATTCTTGCATATTCATCAAAAAACTAGCATCGCCACTAACGCAAATAACTAGGTTTTCGGGATAAGCAATTTGCGCACCGATAGCCGACGGAACTCCATATCCCATGGTTCCGAGCCCACCCGAAGTAAGCCATTTTTTGGGTTGGTTAAATTGGATATATTGCGCTGTCCACATCTGATGTTGGCCAACATCGGTTGATACAAATGGTTGATATTCAAGGCTTAAGGCGTTTAGTCTTTCAAGAGCGTATTCGGGTTTGACAGAGGTTTTTGAGGGTTCGTAAGACAATGATTTTATGCTTTGCCACTTATGAATTTGATGCCACCAATCCTTGATTTCTGAATAACGATTGCCGATTTTACGACGACTTATTTCGTCAAGTAAAGCTTGGATTGCGTGTTTGGCATCGGCATTAATGGCCACCGCTACGCGAATGATTTTATCGATTGAGCATTCATCAATATCGATATGAATTTTTTTAGAATTGGGTGAAAAGCCTGAAACTCGGCCAGTGACGCGGTCGTCAAAGCGTGCTCCGATATTAATCATAACATCGCATTCGTACATAGCCATGTTGGCTTCATAGGTACCGTGCATCCCAAGCATTCCAATAAATTGCGAATCCGACGCCGGAAATGCCCCAAGACCCATCAGAGTATTAGTGATTGGAAAGCCAAGATGACGAACTAATTTGGTCAAGAGCTCGCAGGCTTCGTCGCCCGAATTTATAACTCCACCGCCAACATAAAAAATCGGTTTTTTGGCGGAGCTAATTAAATCAACTGCTTGCGAAATGTTATCGTGATTTATTGAAAATTTTTTTTGTTTTATTTGGTAAGAAGCGCGATTTATTTCGGGTTTGCCGTGATAAATTCCTCGACTGTTTTGAACATCTTTCGGAACGTCAATTAAAACTGGACCTGGGCGATTAGTTTTGGCAATATGAAAGGCTTCATGAATTATATAACCAAGATCGTTAACATCTTTTACTAAATAATTATGCTTGGTGCAGGAGCGAGTAAGTCCAGTAATATCAGCTTCTTGAAAGCCATCAGTTCCGATAACTGAAGTGGCAACTTGCCCAGAAAAACATACTAATGGAACTGAATCCATGTAGGCGTCGGTGAGTCCGGTGATGGCATTTGTGGCGCCGGGTCCAGAAGTAACCGTAATAACTCCAACTTTGCCAGTTGAGCGGGCATAGCCTTCGGCAGAATGTGAGGCAGCTTGTTCGTGGCGCGTGAGAATATGACGGATGTGGTTTTGTTGATATAATGCATCATAAAAAGGCAGTATTGCTCCACCGGGATAACCAAATATTGTGTGAACACCTTCATTGATGAGGGCTTTAACAATAATTTCAGCTCCACTAAGTTGATTAGTTTCTTTGAGTTTCATCGAGAAAAATGTTTTTTGACCTAAATTTGATATGAATTGCTTGGCATTTAATCACTTAAAACTTTTGTGTTCAAGTAAAAAATTAGGTTTGATTTTATGTTTATAATGGCTAGATTTCTGGCGTTGCAATCAAATTTCAAATTTATGAATTCACAAGTTAATATCGAGAAAATTCTCAAATCTCTTCCTCATCGCTATCCATTTTTGTTGGTTGATAAGGTTCTAAATATTGAGCCCATGAAAAAAATTGTGGCCGTCAAAAATATAACTTTCAATGAGCCACAATTTATGGGTCATTTTCCAGATCATCCTATTATGCCGGGAGTTCTTATTATCGAGGCACTTGCTCAAGCCGGGGCGTTGATGGTAACTTTATCAGACGATTTTAAAGCTGACGAAAAATTGGTATATTTTATGTCGATTGATGGAGCGAAATTTCGAAAGCCAGTAGTTCCGGGAGATGTTTTGGAGCTTCATGTTGAGGCGGTTCATAATCGTGGCGCAGTTTGGAAATTATCAGCCAATGCTTTTGTCGATGGTCAAAAAGTCTCTGAAGCTCAGCTTTCCGCTATGATTGTTGATAAAGAAAAGAAAATTGTCTAACCATGATTCATCCATCTGCAATTATTAATGAAAACGCCCAAATCGATAAAGATGTTGAGGTTGGGCCTTTTTGCATTATTGGTGAAGGCGTCAAAATTAGCACCGGAACTATTCTTAAGAGTCATGTTGTGATTGAAGGCAATACAACAATTGGTAAAAATAATATAATTTTTCCTTTCGCTACAATTGGCGTTGTTCCTCAAGATCTAAAATTTCATGGCGAAAAATCGCAACTTGTAATTGGCGATAACAATACTATTCGAGAACATGCCACTATTCATCTTGGAACTCAAGATGGAGGTATGCTCACGCAAATCGGAAGTAATAATTTACT